>JBBSNJ010000078.1:0-8801 GCA_038232775.1 Thermomicrobiales bacterium | reverse complement strand
GGGAGGGGGGCCGGGGGTGAGGGCCGATAGCCGCCGTCCGAACGCGAAGTATGCTCCCTACTTCCGCATCAACCTTTAGTTCCCGCTCCGGGCAGGTCCTGGAACGCCGCTCCCGCGGCTGCGCGGGCGAGGGAGGCAACCCCTCCGTGACCCGGCAAAGGGGAGGATTGCGCTGAAGCTGGCCCGGTGGCTCGGGTGCCGACGGCTCCGCCGGCGCTGACAGCAGGCAAGGGGCGGTTCTCCGCGCGAGTCTGGGGGGCATCGTCCTGTCGTGCCGCGGGGCCGATCTGCAAGCGGGGTGGACAATGCACAGATGCACAGATGCACAGATGCACAGGAAATCTGTGCAATCTATTGACAGAAGCGAGCCGGGCCGCTAGACTGCGGTCAACGGTTGGTCGATGGGCCAAGCTCGAAGCTCCGCCGCTCGCCGCCCATTCGCGACCTTCCCATCGTCGGGATCGCCCTAGGAGGCTTCGATGAAGTTCGCCCCTCGCGACGGCAGCTCGGCCCGCACCCTCGCGGTCACGGCCCCCGGCTGGTGGCCGACAATCGCCGCCGGCACCGCCGACGGTCGATCAGTCGGGGCCGTCACCCCCCGTCTGCCGCGGCCCCAGAGCTCCATCGGCGGCAGCAACGGCGCGACCACCGGCAACGGCCGCGGTCGACCCCAGCGGCCGAGCAGCGTCAGCTATTCCAAGGGGCAAGAGATCTTCGGCCCAGGGCGCGGCGGCGATCTGATCTACATCGTCCGCAGCGGGTTCGTCCGCCTCTATAAGACGCTTCCGGACGGTCGCTCGATCAACCTCGGTCTGCTGGGGCCGAACACGGTCTTCGCGCAGGAGGACGCCTACGACGGCTTCTCGACCGGTGCCTGCGCCGAAGCCCTGGTCGACGCCACGCTCTCGATCGTCGAGGCCGACGACCTCGCCTCGTTGATCGCCGACTCGCCCGAACTTGCCTCCGCCGTCGTCCACGGCATGACCCGCCGCCTGACCGAGCTCCAAACCCTGATCGAGCACCTCCTCGTCCGCGACACCTCCGTCCGCCTGGTGACGACCCTCTACGGCCTGGCCAAGGGATTCGGTCGCCCCACCGCCGACGGGATGACCGCGATCACCCTCTCCCTGACCCACCAGAGCCTGGCGAACATGATCGGGTCCAATCGCGTCACCGTCACCCGCAAGCTGCTCGAGCTCCAGGAGGAGGGGCTCGTCCGCTCGCTGGGGCGGAACTCCATCGCCGTCGATCCAGAGAAGCTGCGCGCCTACGCGCAGTCGGCGGCCGAGATCAAGTAGCATCGGTCCACGCCGCCCGCTGCCAGGGGGCGCGGGCGGTCGGACCTCGGACCCGATCCCGCCGGGGCCGGATGTTCGATTGAGGGGGAGAAGACCGCGAGGGCGGCGGCCTCCAAGTACTCGGCACTTGATCCGGTCACATCGCTGCGGGGGCCAGCTTTCGGGGAGGTATCTGACTCCCCGCCCGAGCCTACGCTCCAGAATCCGGGAGCCCGAAAGGAGCCACGCTGATGTCGGTCGCGGGAGACGGCGTGGTCGCTCCGGTCACTGGACGCATCTTCATCACCGGGGGTACGGGGTTCGTCGGCACCAATCTCCGGGCGGCCCTGGCCGGGCGACCCCTCCGGCTGCTCGTTCGCGACCGGGCGGCCGACGTCAACCTCGCCAGCGACGAGGTCGAACTGATCGAAGGCGACGTCGCCAAACCGGAGACGCTGCGCGGCGCGATCGACGGTTGCGAGGCGGTCATTCACTTGGTCGCCATCATCGCCGAGCAGGGCGGGGCCACCTTCGACGCCGTCATCCATCGCGGCACCGCCAACGTCGTCGACGCCGCCGAAGCCGCCGGCGTCCGCCGCTTTCTCCACATGAGCGCGATGGGAACGCGAAACGATCCCCGCTACGGCTACTTCCAGGCCAAGTGGCGGGCCGAGCAGGTTGTCGAGCAGTCCGGCATCCCCTGGACAATCTTCCGCCCGTCCGTCATCTTCGGTCCCGGTGACGAGTTCATCTCGACGCTCCCCGGGTTGGTCAAGCTCGCGCCGGTCATCCCCGTCGTCGGTGACGGCGAGAGCAAGTTCCAGCCCATCTCGGTCGCCGAGGTCGCCGAAGCCTTCGTCCGCGCCCTCGAAGACCCGGCGACCGCGGGCCGCGTCTATGAGCTCGGCGGCGGCAAGGTCTACGGCTACGCCGAGATGCTCGACGTGATCGCCGCCAAACTCGGCAAATCCAAGCCAAAGATCAAGATTCCGGTGGGGCTGATGCTCCCGATCGTTAAGCTTTCGAAATCCCTCCCCAAACCCCTCCGCCCGCCCGTGACCGAGGAGCAGCTCAAGATGCTCTCGGTCGACAACGCTTCCGATCACTCCGCGACCGCCGAGCTGATCGGCCGGCCGCCGCTCAAGCTCGAAGACGGCATCGACTACGTTGTCTCCGGTAGCCGCGCTTGACCGCGGCGTGCTCACGGCTTTCGGAGGTCGGCTTTCACCCCGAGTACCTCACACGCTGATAGCAGGAGAGAAGTGTAAGTCCCGCTCTTGCACCCAGGAGAGCTCGATCCGCCTTGAAATAGCCCTGGTTGCCTGCACATAAAACTCTCTGCGCGTCCCTAGGGTAGCGCTACTCGGAAGGCATAAAGGATACGGGTGATCGCTTCGGTGTGCCGGAAAGCGACCTTCACCCCCTGCGGCTCCCCCGTGCGCGGGAGAGGGGAGCCGTTTCCACTCGCGAGAGCGGAATGGATCAAGCGGATTCCGTAGCACGCCTCCAGCCCGCTGCGCCGCGGCTCAGCGATAGCTCGCCGCCTGTAGTTCGAACAACTCCGCGTACCGTCCACCCTGCAGCACCAGTTCGTCGTGGGTTCCCTGCTCGATCAGGCGCCCTTGCTCCAGCACGAGAATCCGGTCCGCCATCCGCACGGTGGAGAACCGGTGCGAGATGTAGAGCGCCATCCGGCCCTGGGTCAGTGTCTGCAACCGGGCGAAGAGGTCGTGCTCCGCCCTGGCGTCCAGCGCCGCCGTCGGCTCGTCCAGGATCAGGATTTCCGCGTCGGCGGCGTCCCGCATGAACGCCCGCGCCAGGGCCACCTTTTGCCACTCCCCGCCCGAAAGCTGGTGGCCCCCCTCGAACCACTTGCCGAGCGTCGTCTCGAATCCGTCCGGTAAGCCGGCGATCACCCCGTCCGCACCTGCCTCCTCGGCGGCCCGCACGATCGCCCCTCGATCCTCCGTCCGCTCGACGTCACCGACCGCGATGTTCTCGCCGGCGCTGAGTTGGTAGGCCGCGTAGTCCTGGAACATGACCGCGAAGCGCTGCCGCAGCGCCTCGGGATCGTAGTCCCGAATGTCCCGCCCGTCGATCAGGATCTCTCCCTTGTCCGGATCGTAGAGCCGCCCGAGCAGCTTGACGATCGTCGTCTTGCCGGCACCGTTCCGGCCGACTAGCGCCACCGTCTCCCCCGGCTCGATCACGAAGCTGACGTCGTCGAGCGCGGCCACGGGGCGATCGGGATAGCGGTAGCTGACGTGGCGGAACTCGATCCCCTCCCGGAACGGCCGCCGCAGCGGCGCCGGCTCGGCCGGGGACGCGATCCGCGGGCGCCGTCCAAGCAGCTCGGAGAGGGTCGAGAGGTAGAGACCGTGCTCGTAGATCCCCTGAAGTCCGCCGAGCACCCCTTGGAACGCCCCCTGGACCTGGGTCGCCGCCCCGGTGAAGATCGTCAACTGGCCGAGCGTGAGCGCCCCGCGGACCGCCAGCAGCGCGACATAAATGTAGATTCCGGACGAAGCGAGGGTCGACAGCGAGCCCCACGCCCAGCCCAGCCAATAGCGCTTCAAGAGCAGCCCCCGCGTCGCCCGCAGGTACTCCTCGGCGGTAGTCCGGTAACGGTGGATGAAGTGGTCGCCGAGGGTGTAGAGCTTGATTTCCTTGGCGTACTCGTCGGTCGTCAGCAGCGTTGTCAAGTAGCTCATCAACCGGCGCTGCGGCGACTGCCGCCGCATCTGCAGGAAGCCCCACCAGCCGTAGCGGGAGCCGGACACGAACGCCGGGATCGGGGAGAGGAGCGTGACGGCCGCGATCCACGGCCCGAGCCCGAGCAAGAGCGCGAAGAGCGTGCCGAAGGTGACCGCCGACCGCCCCAGGCCAAAGACCTGGGAGACCATCTGGACCGGCCGGTTGGCCGACTCCCGCTGGGCTTGCTGCAATTGGTCGTAGTAGGCCGCGTGCTCGAAGTCCGTCAGGTCGAGGGTCGCCGCGTGCTCCATGATCTGGAGCTGGACGTAGATCGCGAGCTTCTCCTGGAGTAGTTGCTGACAGACGTTCCCGAGCGTCTGGAAGAATCCCGTCCCCATCAGCAGCCCGAGCTGGAGCACCGCCAGCCAAACGACACGCTCCACCAGTGCGTCCCGCGTCGCGCCGTCAGCCGCGACGCCGGTTGCGACGGCGTCGATCAGCGCTCCGGCCAGCGCCACCTGGGCGACCGGGGTGAGGCTTTGGATGAACGTCGCCACGGCCAGCCCGAGGGTCAGGCGGCGGCTGGCTCCCCAGACCAGTCGGAGCACTTGGACGGTCGACCGCCAGGTCGTGCGAACGCCCCGTGCCGCGACGCCCAGGTCGAAGCGCCGCCGACCGCCGTCCGGGGGTTCCGCGTCGCCGCCCCCGTCGTCGGTCTGGCCCGCGCCCGATGGCCGCCCGTTCTGGGCGCGCCCGTTCGGGCTGCCGCCCGCCGCCGGGCCGTGGAAGTGATGGAACGAGTCGGTCATGGAAGGGGGAATCGATCCTCTACTGGGGCGGGGAGTGGTCGCTCCGGTCGCGACCACCGCGCTCTCCTATGGATAGCGTTTGGCCGCGTCACCGGCAACCGCCGAAACGGGTAGGTGCTACCTCCACCTTCGGTCATCCGACCTCCGTGTGGTACGGAATCCGGGTGATCACTTCCGCTTCCGGAAAGACGCCCTCACCCCGGACCCCCTCTCCCGTGTGAGGGGAAGGGGAGACGTTCCCACTCCCGATGCCGGTGCGGTGCAACCGGATTCGATAGGAGAGGGTCCGCCTCTCGGAGCGCGACCCCAGGCGCGAAGGATGATCGTCGGCCAAGTGGATTGGGCGGTGGTCGCCCACGATTTCGCCCCGGGTTGATCGTTCGTCCGCCTCCCTCCGGTATACTCTGCCGCCAAGACCTGGCTCCCGCGTTTCCGGTTCGTTATCCCCGAGGTTCGTGTGCAGCGACCATCCGACCCCGCAGCCAGCCTGCTCGCGCCCCCCGATCCCGTCGATCAGTTCCCGGGCGAGCCGGGGCACCTCCCCGTCCCCCTCCAGAGCGTGGGCGGCGCCCCGAGTCCCGGCAAGCGCGAGGTCGATCTCTACGTCCGCACCTACACCACCCTCCTCCAGAGCTCCGGGGCCGTGGCCGTCTCCTCCCTGGAGCCGGCCCATTTGACCGCCGCCTCCTCCCTCCACGCCGGCGCCGCCGACCGGGCACCCGACCTCAACGCTTTCATCTACGCGATCCAGCGCTTGCCCGCCTCCATCATCGACGTCCGCGACATTGTTCTTGGCCAGTCGGCCCGCGCCTTCGTCCGCGCCGGCTACCACGGCATGGACCGATGGCGGGTCGTCTCGGCTCCCGGCCGCCGTCGCCGCTGGCTCTTCGACGGGGGCAGTACCCTCGCCGCCTACATCGCCTCCGCTTCCGACCTCGACGATCTGATCCCGACGATCGTCGCCTATCAGATCGAATGGAACAAACTCTTCCGGCTGATCGACGACGACCCCGCGCTGGCCGCCGTCATCGCCGACGCCACCGCCGGCAGTCCCCCGACCGCGACCACCCTCAACGCCGCCGGCGACCACCTCCTCCTGGCTCCCACCGACTGGGTTCGGCTGAGAGCCGTCTGGGGCGACCGCCTCTGGCCGAACCTGGCAACGATCGCCGCCGGCCGCAAACGCGCCACCCTCCGCATGGTCGGCGGTAGCCACCTCGGCTACGCCCGCGCCACCCGCGCCTGGTGGGCACCGGCCGCACGCCTCCTCGGCGACCTCGGGCTCGACGAGCGCCCGATCTACTTCGTCTCGTCGAACACCCACTCCCTCGTCAACGTCCTCTCCGGCACCGCCCGCCGTCGGCGGGAGGAACTCGTCGCCCACATCCGCGGCCGTCCTCCCGGCGGCGAAGACCTCCGCGACGAGCTGGCCAAGTTGGAGGCCGGAGAAACCCGCTCCTCGTGGGAGAACCTCTTTTACTTCGCCGCCCGCTCCTACTTCAACGGCTCCGGCCACGAGCGCGCCCGCGAGGCTCGGATCGACGAGGAGCGCGCCCTCGGCATCCATCATCTCGAGCCGACCGGCGCGGTCGATGTCGGCATCCAGATCATCGAGCTCGCCAAGCTCGACCCGACGCACTTCGACCCCCGTCTCCGCGCGGAGGGCGACGCGGAAGCCCCAACGGCGGCGGATGCCCCCGAGGGCGATGGGCAGGACAACCCACTGCTGGACCCGCGCGCCTCCGACGCAGTGATCGTCAACGTCAACTACCCGCTCGGCCTCGCGGCCTACCACATCATGACCCAGATCGGCATCAGCACCGATCAACTGCGGGGGGTCTACATCCTCGGCAAGGCGGCCACCCTCAACGGTCGGATCGGCGACGTGATGATCGCCGACAGCGTCTACGATGAGCACTCCGGCAACACCTACTGGTTCGACAACTGCTTCGGCTACGAGGATCTCGCGCCCTTCCTCGTCTACGGCGCCGCCCTCGACAACCAAAAGGCGGTCACGGTCAAGGGTACCTTCCTCCAAAATCAGGGCTACCTCGACTTCTACTACCGCGAGAACTACACCGTCGTCGAGATGGAGGCCGGCCCCTACCTCGATGCCATCTACGAGGACGTCTACCTCCGCCGCTTCCCGGCCGAGGAGGCGATTCACCTCCGCCTCGCCCCGACCGTGCTCGATCTCGGCATCATCCACTACGCTTCTGATACGCCCTACACCCGCGCCCAGACCCTCGGCGCCCGCGGTCTCTCCTATTACGGCATGGACTCCACCTACGCCTCGACCATCGCCATCCTCCGCCGCGTCTTCGCCCGCGCGATCGCCGCCGCCACTGTCGCCTCACCCCCCGTTTCGCGGCCGTGACGCCGTCCGCGGGGGCCGGCGAGGGGAACGGGTCGCGCCAGCCGCGGCATCGCTATCTCGCCCACTTCCGCGTCCGCTTCCACGAGCTCGATCCCCTCGCCCACGTCAACAATGCGGCCTACGTCAACTTCCTCGAGCAAGCCGCCATCGACCACGCCGCGGCCGCCGGGTACGACCTCGAACGCCTCCGTCGCGTCGGCGGCCTCTTCATCGCCCGCCGCCACGAAATCGACTTCCTCCGCCCCGTGCTCGCCGGGCAATGACTCCATGTCGTCACCTGGCCGGTCGCGGTGCGCGGTGCCCGCGCCCTGCGCCAATACAAGGTGCGCCGCTTCGACCTCTCTCCCGACGCCAACGGGGCGCCGTTTGACCGACTCGTCTCTCCCGAACCGCTCGCGACTCCGCGCGATCAGCTCGTCGTCCGCGCCCTGACGGAATGGGCGTTGGTCGACATCGCCACCGGCCGCCCCCGCCGCATCCCCGAAGACTTGGCCCAAGCCTTCGTCTACCCCGTGACCGAGCCCGGCTCCTCCCCGCCTGGGTCGCCGCCCGGTCACGACAAGGCTCTCAGATACGGAATCCGGGTGGTCGCTGCCGCTTCCCGGAGAGAGGCCCTCACTCCCGACCCCCTTCCCCCTGTCCCACGCCTGGGAGAGGGGAGAAGTTCCCGCCTTCGGTCGCCGAACGATTCAACCGGAGTCTGTATGAGGAAGGAGAGACGTCAACTCGTACCGTCGGGTTTTGCCGGCGGCGAGGACCGTCGGCCGTACGCGATCAGTTCCAGCGGGCGCGTCCGCTCCCATTCCTCGAGCCTCCTTCTTCGCCGTTGACGGAACAGGGGAAGGAACCGGGTACTCGTCCCGCGCGGAGCCGAAGGAGCCAGGGCCGAACGGAGCCGGAAGGGCGGTGGTCGCGCTCGCCGGGGTGGCGGCACCTCCCCGTGTCTTGGAGCAGGGCCGAACGTCTCCGCCCGTTACCACCGATGGAAACATCCCCGGATCGATTCGACCCCCGATATCCTCAAACTTCCGGACGCGCCCTGTGGCCGCTCGCATTGGAATTCGGGGCGGCGGTTCCCTCCACTCCGCGGCAGCTTATTGCAGGGCCGGAGCCGGGCAACTGGCGTCGGAGGCTTGGCACCGATCGTGCCTCTAGATGATCGTGCCACCGGCGGCAACGCCGGTCATCTTGCCAGTAGGGAGGAGTGTGAGACATGGTCGATCAATTGCTCGGGGGCCTCTTCGGGGGCGCCGACAATGACGATGATGCCCGACGTCAAACCCGGGCTCGCGATTTCGTGAATCGCTACGAGCAAGGTCCGCCGGACCAGGGCTACAGCGACGACGAGGTCGTCACCAATTACCGGGCGATGGACGGCCGGATGTCCCGCCAGGACTTCGAGGACGCCGCCGAGCAGTCCTTCGGTCGGATGTCTCCGGATGATCGCAAGCAGTACCGGCGCATGATGCGCGAGCGCACCGGCGGCCGTTTCGAGCCGGGCAGCGAAGACCCCCGCGAGCTTGCCAAAACGACTGCCCGCTATCGGGAAGAGGACTCGGGCGGTCTGATGGGGATGTTCGGTCTCGGCGGCGACGGCGGCAAGCGTGGCGACCTCGTCAGCGGTCAGGCCGGCGGCGGCGGGAT
>JBBSNJ010000077.1:0-8812 GCA_038232775.1 Thermomicrobiales bacterium | reverse complement strand
TCAACCTGCGGGCCTCGAACACGCAGCCGCTGCTGCGCCTGAACGTGGAGGCGGAGGAAGCGCCGGTGCTCGCGGCGAAGACGGCCGAGGTGCTGGCGCTGGTGCGAGGGGAGGCGGCGTGAGGCGCGCCCGCGCTGTCCGCGCCGGGGCGCCGACGCCCCCCCCCTCGGGGGCCGCCGGCCACCGTCTTGGACCCGCACCGACGCCGCTGGCGGCGGCCGCGTGAGCGGGGGGCCGGCGCCGGTCGGCGGGGGAGGCGAGCGGCGGCCGGGCGCCTGGCCGCCGCTGTCGCCGGGGACCGCCCTGACGGTGGTCAAGCTGGCCCCGGACGGTTCGGAGGTGGTCCGCTACCCCGGCCGGGTGGTGGACGCCGGGGCGCCGCCGCCGTGGGTGGCGGTGCGGGCCCGCTGGGTCAACCGGTCGGTGGCGCTGGACGGCCTCCGCTTCGAGCCGGGGGACACGCTGCACGAGTTTTTCTCCCCCGCCGACCGCTTCAACGCCTTCGCCGTCTTCGCCCCCGGGGGGGAGCTGCGGGGCTGGTACGCGAACGTGACCCACCCGGCGACGCTCGACGCGGGAGCCCAGCCCCCGACGCTGACCTGGCACGACCTCTGGGTCGACGTGGTCGGGTTGCCGAGCGGAGAAGTGGCGGTCCGGGACGAGGACGAGCTGGCGGCGGCGGGTTTGGGGGAGCGGGAGCCGGCGCTGGCGGCGGCGATCGCGGCGGCGCGGGACGAGCTGGTGGCGCGGCTGCGGCGGCGGGCGTTCCCTTTCCACCAGACGTGCCTGCCGGTCACTGATGAATAGCGTACGAAGCGGGCGAAGCGCGAGAAAACCAAGGTCGGATTTGGGTCGCGGCTTTCTCCGTTGACAGTCGAGGCCGCGAAAGGTAGAGCGGTGGTTAGGGATAGTCGCCGCGGTCTGGTAGGGCCAGAACCGTCTCGAGCGAGTGGGGAGCTCGGGTTCGGGCAGGCAACGGGAGGGGAGGTCTCGACGGAGATGAGGAAGATCTTCGGTACGGTCGGGGGAGCCGCGGGGGCGGCGTTTGCGGTCTTGCGTCGGGCCACGGCCCAGGAGACGGCCGCCACGGTTACCGTGGACGGCGGCGATGTCTCGTCGTCGACCAATCTCACCATCTCGACTGACGGCGGCACCGCGATCGCCGACGCTTCTGGCGGCGACAATATCTTCGCCTTCGTCAGCTAGGGCGGTGCCCGCCGCACGCTTCGGCTCGCAGACGAACGATTCCGGCGACGGGGGAGGGGTTGCGGTCCCTCCCCCGTGCTCGTGCTCGCGATGACGCGGCGGTTCGGCCGCCCCAGTTCGTCGATCGGGGAACCCCGAAGCCGCCGCCGCCGTTCGCAGCCGCGGCTGATCGGGCGTCCCGGCCCATGGCAGCCCGGCGCATGGTGCCCTCGCGGACGCCTCCCCCTTTGGGCGGCGGACGGGCGGGGAGACGACGGGCTCCGATTGGTCGCTATCGATTTCCAGAGAGCGGCCCTCACCCCCGGTCCCCTCTCTCTCGGACAGTTTCGGTTTCGGCCCCATGCGGCGGCTTCCCCCAGCCGATCCGGAGGCGATCGGCGGCCGACCGACCGGGCGCCGAGCTCCTCCGCTAAGATTTCGGACCGGTTTCTCGGCGTCCGAGCAGCCCGCGAACGCCCGCGCGGTGACCCGAAACCAAACTGTCCAGGAGAGAGCCCCCGGCCCCTCTCCTGCTGCGGCGGTCGAGGGAAGCACGGTCCGCTCCGCCGGGGCAAACCGGAACGGATTAACCGGATTCCGTATCACCCCTTCAGCTCCGCTGAGGGCGGACCGTTGGCCCCGCTCCCGCCGCGGCCAATGCGGAGGGATTTCCCGCGTTCGAGGGCGGACTGGTGCAACCGGATGCGGTCGAAGGACGGCGATCGGGACGACCGGAGGGAAACTGCCCGCTCGTCCGGCTACGCGGAGGGCGAAGGCGGGGGAGCGCCGCATGTGGAGCCGTGGCGTAGGCCGGCACGGACGCGGCGCTGGGGGAAGGCTCCTGGCGCTCCGCGCACGAACAGCGAGTTCGCCGAATAATCGACTATTCCTATGGACAATGAGAAAACCAAAGTGCTCGCGCCGCCGTAGATTCCCCTATTGACACTCGACAGCGCGGATGGTACTTTGCTCGGGGGAGGTCGAATCCGTCCACTCGACGCGGTCGGGTCGGGTCGGTCGAAAACCGCCTCAAGGGGACGGGCCGAGGGGCCTGGGTGTGCAAAGGGAGGGTGGACCACGATGGACAATCGGGCGAAGGGTACGATCGCGGGTGCCGTTGGAGCGGTTTTCGCGGGCGTTGGCGAGGCGGCGGCGCAGGACACGGCCGCGGCCGGTAACGGTGGCACCGCCACCGCGTCCGCCAACGGCGGTGCCGTCCTCATCGGCGACGTCAACAGCGGCGGCAACGCCGGCGGCGCGATCGGCGTCGGCGATACCTACGACGGGAGCGTCGACATCTTCGGCGGCAACGTCTCGTCGAGCACCACCCTCGGCATCTCGGCTGACGGCGGTACCGCCATCGCCGACGCCTCGGGCGGCGACAACAACTTCGCCTTCGTCAGCTAGGTTCGCCGAGCGACGAACGCGAGGGCGCGGGCCCCGGCCCGCCGACAACCTCGAACCAGATCGGGGGGAGCAGCCGAAGTTGCTCCCCCTGTTCGTGTGCGGCTCCGGCGGTCCGCGGCGCGGCGACGGGTCGCGGTGGCGGCTTCGGGAGCGCCGCGCACGCCGGCTCTCCCGAAGCTTCTGGTCCCGCTCCTCCCCGAGAGCGCCCGTCCCCCCGCCCGGTCCGGACGCCGGCCGCCTCCTGGGTCTTCCCGGAAGGACGACGCCGGGGTTGCCGCTCCCGTTGGCCGCGAGGCGAGGGTCGGCGGGGCCGTGGAAGCTGGGTTGCGGTGGCGTGGCACGATCCCCGGATGCTGGACGGTCCGGTGATCCGAACGGCGTTTAAAGCGCGGGGGCGTTGCCGACGCCCCCGTGGTTTCGGCTCCGCTCCGGGCGGCCCCCTCTCTGCCGCTGCCGCCGCGGCCGGAGCGGGGGAGGGGACATTCCTTCGCCCGCAGACCTGCGCCCGACTGCTGCGAAATCTGGGTGATCGCTGCCGCTTGCCGGAAGGGGGCCCTCGCCCCCGACCCCTCTCCCGCGCGCGGGAGAGGGGAGAAGCTCCCAGTCCCCAAGGCTGCTTGGTTCAGCCGGATTCGGTGTCACCCCTTCGGCTCCGCTCAGGGCAGGCCCCCGGCCCCCTTCCCCCGGTCCTGGGCGCGGGAGAGGGGAGCGTTGCCAAGAAGGAGCGGCATTGGTCTCCACCGAAGCGCTGGATGAGCGCGCGGGGCGGCGCATCCTGACTGGTCTGGTCTAGCGCGACGGTCGGGGGTGGACGGTCCAGCGCTGCGCCGGGGATCACCAGTCCGCATCGTCGGATTCGCCGAGCGCGCCGGCGGCGAGGCCGGCGACGGCCAAGGCGAGGGCGGGGTCGCCGCCGGCGCCGAGGGTCCAGGCCGCCGATAGGCCGGCGTAGGCGAGGATCCACTGGAGCAGGCGGCGCTCCTCCAGCCCGGCCGCCGCCGCGACCACCGCGACCCGCCGGGCGAAGCGCCCGGGCGCCGTCGCGGTCTCGAGGTCCGGGTTGCGGAAGATGTTGGCGAACTCGAAGGCGCGCTCCCCGATGAGCCCCTTCGGGTCGATCGCGAGCCAGCCGCGGCGGCCAAAGTCGAGCACATTGCCGTGGTGGAGGTCGCCGTGGAGGACGACGGCGTCGCGCGGCTCGGCCAGCAGATGGCGGGCCGTCGCGGCCGCTCGCCGGAAGATCCCGCCGCGGTGATCGGCGGTCGGCTCCAGGTCACGGAACCAGCGAGTCAGGGGCACGAGCGTGCTGGGGGGAGGGCGGTCGGCGCGGGCGTGGAGGGCGGCCGCCGCCGCGCAGAGGATGTTGCTCGCCTCGTCGTCTCGTCCGGACCGGGCGAGTGCGACGAGCGATCGGTCGCCGACGGCGCGCTCCAGGAGGAGGGCGTCGCCGTCGTGGGCGAGCACGCGGGCGGCGCCTTGCCCGCCCCACCAGGCCATCACGGCGGCGCCCCGCCGCTCCTCTGTCTCGTGGGCGATCTTGAGCATCGCGGGCGCGCCCTGCCGCCGGACGGGGAGGAGGCGGCTGGAATGGGTGACGATCGCGTCGCCGTCTGGGGTGAGGTGCCAGCGGGCGAGGTGGTCGGCGAACGTCGACGACGGGTCCATGCCTCATCCTCGCCCCGCGATCGCGCCGAGTGATCGACGGGGCATCGGCTTCGGCGTGGAGTATACGGAGTCCGGATCAGCGCGTGGCGGTCGCGCGGTCGGAGCCGGCCCTCACCCCCGGCCTCCTCTCTCCCGGACAGTTTCGTATTCGGCTCGGATCGGCGGCTTCCACGCCCCGATCCGGAGCGTCTCGAAGGCCGAAAGTCGGGGCGACCGGCCACCACGGCGCGGTTTCCGGCCAGTGTCCCGGCGCCAGAGCGGACCTGGAAGCCCTCTCCGGTGGCCAGACCAACCTCTCCGGGAGAGAGCCCTCGACCCCTCTCCCGGTGCGCGGGACGGGGGCAAGGGGGGAGCGTGGTCGTGGGCCGCCGGAGCGAACCAGAACTGATACGGAATCCGGGTGAACACTTCGCCTTCCCGCTGCGGTGGCCGGCCCTCATCCGGAATCCGGGTGATCAGTTGCGTTTGCCGGAGCGAGGCCCTCCCCCCCGGCCCCTCGCCCGCCGCAGCGGGCGAGGGGAGCCGCTCCCGAATTCCAGCGCCTTACGGTTCAACCGGAGCCCGTATCACCCCCGGCCCCGTTGCCCCTGTCCCGTGCGCGGGAGAGGGGGGCGTGGTCGCGGACCGCCGGGGCAACACCCACAATTCACCCGGATTCCGTATGATTGCCGAGATTCCTTAGGAGGCTGGAGACGTTAGCCCGGCGTCGAGTTGTGCCAGGATCGACGGCCAAGCCTGCTGGTGGCCGTCGCGCGACGGCTCGTCCCGGAACCCGGCGTGGGCGAGCCGGAGGTGACTGCCTTCCCCCAGTGGGGAGAGCTCGACGGTGACGATGGTTTCGGCGCCCTCGGTGCCGCCGGCGCCGGTGAGCCAGGTCAGCTCGACGAGACGGCCGGGATCGAGGCGGAGGAAGCGGCCGTAGTGGGGGTGGCGCTGGCCCTCGTGGTGGACCTCGAAGAAGAAGGGGGCGTCGACGGCCGGCGTCATCAGGACGGTCCCCGGCGCGGCGAACCAACGATCAACCTGTTCGGTCCAGGCCCGGTACAGGGCATCGGGGGCGGCGCGCATCGTCCGCTCGACGGTGAGGGCGAGGGGGCGGGTCGACAGGTCGGGAGGGCAGGTGGGTGAGGGCATGGGGCCTCCGGGTGGTGCCCGAGGCCGGGCCGGATCGGGCAGCGACTGGGTGCGAACCGGCACCGGGCGCGCTAGCGTTCGGCGACGTCGGGGGGGACACGATCGGCGATCAGGTTGAGGCGCACGTCGTGTTCGAGCAGCGCCTTGAGCCCGGCGAGCACCAGGCTGAAGCCGCCGGTCGAATCGAGCGCTTGGGCGACGATGGCGTCGGCGTCGCCGCGAAACCCGGCGTTGGTGATCTCGACGAACGTGGTGTCGTCCGGATAGGGCGTGAAACGCCACTCGACGGTCGTCGGCGTGCTGGCCGTGTCCCACTCGATCAGGAGTCGCTGGTCGGGCTCGAACGCCAGCACGTGGACATCGGTGCCGACGCCGTACATTTCCCACTCCCAGCGGACGCGGGCGCCGGGTTCGAGGCGGCCGCTGCTGGTGGTGAACCAGAACTTGGTGGTGACCGCCGGATCGGCAAAAGCGGCGAAGACCTCGGCCACCGGCCGGCGAATCAGCATCGCCACCTTGGCGACGGGGGCGGTGATGGGGCCGGGGTGGGCGACCGGGGTCGTCATCGCGGCATCTCCAGCGTGCGGTAGCGGTCGTGCAGCTCGTGCAGCGGGGCCAGGGCCACGGCGAGGGCTGGCCGGCGAGGGCGAGGGCGAGCAGCTCGAGGTGGGTGTGCCAGCCGGCGAGGAAGCCCGCCGCCTCGTCCACGGCGGGAAACGTGTGGGTCAGATCGAGGCGCGTACCCCCCTCCGTCGGGGAAAGCTCCCAGCGGACGGCGCCGTGCGCCTCACCCCAGGTGTATTCCAGCAGGCGGGGGGGATCGACGGCGAGGACGGTGCCGGCGACGACGTGGTCGACGTTGGTGAAGGCGAGGCGGGCGCGACCACCGGGGACGAGTTCGAGCAGGGCGGGGGCGAGCCAAGCGGCGAGGGCGTCGGCCTCGGTCAGCGCCGCCCAGACCGCCGTGATCGGGTGCGCCAGGAACCGCTCGAAGCGGAGCTCGTAGCCGCCGGCGACGCGGTGGAGCGTTCCGTCGGCGGCGGCGCGAGGCGTCGTCATCCGTTTGTCACTCCTCCACGACGAGGACAAGGGCAAGGGGGCGGTATCACGACGGGATGCCACAGCACGTTGCGAAAGAGTTGGCCACGGGGAACGATGTGGTCCTGGACACCACGGTCGGCCTGCGGCCGACGGGCGCGGCAAGCAGCGCCCCTATCGACGACGGGCGCGGCAAGCAGCGCCCCTGCCACCAGTCGCGTTCCGCCAATTGTTCCGCACCCCGCTCTAAGGACGCTGATCGTGGTTAGGACGCCTGGGCGATCGTGATCAGATTGCCGCAGGTATCGTCGAAGATGGCGGTGGTGACGCCGGCCGCTTCCGTTGGTTCGGCCCGGAACGAGACGCCTCGTGCCGTCAGCCGCTGGTGCTCGGCGTGGACGTCGTCGACCGAGAACATGGTGGCCGGGATACCCTGGCCGTAGATGGCGGTTTGGTAGGTCTTGGCGGCCGGGTTGTCGTTCGGCTCGAGCAGGAGCTCGACCCCCTCGGGGCCGGCGGGGGAGACGACCGTCAGCCAGTTGAAGTCGCCGACGGGGAGGTCGTGCTTGATAGCGAAGCCCAGGACCTCGGTGTAGAAGCGGCGGGCCTTGTCCTGATCGTCGACGAAGATGCTGCTGTGCGAGATCTTGAGCACGGCGGATTCCTCCTCTGGGTCATGGCGAGCGACAACGGTTCGAGGTGATGTCCGATGTGGTCTGTTCTCGGCTCCTTTCGGCGGGCGAGGCATCTGGCCGGTCTCCCGGGATTGACCGAGGGCCGCGTCCGCTTGGCCAGCCGCTACGGTTCCCCGCTGGGGGACGCATCGAGGTAGCGCTCGAGGGCATCGAGGCGACCGGCCCAGAAGCGGCGGTAGGGGGCGAGCCAGGCGTCGACCTCGACCAGCGGCTCCGGGTGGAGCCGGTATTGCCGGCGCTGAGCGTCGACGCGGACGACGACCAAGCCCGCCTCGCGCAGCACGCGTAGGTGCTTGGAGACGGCCGGCTGGCTGATGTCCAGGCCGTCGACCAGATCGCCGACCGAGCGTTCGCCGTCGCGGAGGAGGTCGAGGATCTGGCGGCGGTTCGGCTCGGCCAGGACTTCGAAGGTGGTCGCCATGGCCTGAATATACCGTCTTGGTTATATGCTTGTCGAGGTATTTTCCGACGACGTCACGATTGCCCCTGCTGGGGGCGCCTCATCGGATCGGCAGACACGAGGAGCGGGATGCCGGGAGACGCGGCGCTGTGGTAGCGTCGGCGGTGATGGATGACGCGGCGACGCGAACGGCGATGGGCGCCTCTCCGGCGGTGGTGCCGGCGAGCGAGCACGGAAGCGAGGCGCGGGCGGCGGCGTTGACTGCGGCTCAGCGGGAGATCGCGGGGTGCGAGCGATGCGTGGCGGCGGGATTCATCCCCGTGGCGCATCCCATTTTTCGGGGGCGGGTCGGCCAGCGGCTGATGGTGGTCGGGCAGGCGCCGGGGGCGGTCTCGTTCGAGCGGCCAAGACCCTATTCCGGGGCGAGCGGCCGGACGTTGGGCGCCTGGCTGGCGCGGGCGGGGTTCGGGCCGGAGGCGCTGGACGAGCGATGCTACCTGACGAGCTTGACCAAGTGTTTTCCGGGGCCGAGCGTGAGCGGCAAAGGGGACCGGGCGCCCTCGGCGGTGGAGATCGCTCTCTGCCGGGGACATCTCGACCGAGAGTTGGGGTTGGTCCGGCCGGAGGTGGTGCTGGCGCTCGGCAAGCTGGCGGCGATGGCGCTTTGCGGGGTGCGGGCGCCGCTCGCCGAGCTGGTGGGGACGGTGCGGGCGGGGGAGCGGAGGGGGCACCGCTTTCTGGTCGTGCCGCTGCCGCACCCGTCGGGGGTCTCGCGCTGGCTGAACGAGCCGGCGAACCGGGCGCGGCACGAGGCGGCGCTGGCGCTGCTCGGGGAGCTGCGCCAGGCCCGCGGGGTGTGATCCCACCGCCGGCTCTCGCGCGGAGCGTTGGCTCCCCCGCGCCCGCGCACCGGTGGCGGGGGTGGGGGGTGAGCCGTGGTCTGGGTGGTCGCTTCCGGTTGCTCGGGGATGGGTTTTCATCGCTTCGGCAAACGTCGGGGCGGCGTCGCCCGGCCCTGAAGGGACCGGGCTGAAGCGACGAAGCCCCCTCAAGGGGGCTCATCCGGAAGGCGGGGGGACGGCTCTAGGAGGAAGCAGCGGCGATCAGCCGGATTGCGAATGAGAGCCGGCGTTACGGTCCCCGTTCTTCCCCGATTCCGTCTCATGCGAACTTCGGTTGAAGGGTTCCGCTCTCGGGAGCTGGACAAGCTCCCCTCTCCCGCGCACGGGACCGGGGGAAGGGGGCCGGGGGTGAGGGCAGCTCTCCGGGTAACCGGAGTGATGACCCG
>JBBSNJ010000076.1:0-8909 GCA_038232775.1 Thermomicrobiales bacterium | reverse complement strand
TTCCTCCGCAATCACGACGAACAGACCCTCGAGATGGTCAGCGACGCCGAGCGCGACTACATGTACTACGAGTACGCCCAGGACCCCCGGATGCGGATCAACCTCGGCATCCGCCGCCGCCTCGCCCCGCTGCTCGAGAACGGCCGTCGTCAGATCGAGATGTTGAACTCCCTCCTCTTCTCGATGCCCGGCACCCCCGTCCTCTACTACGGCGACGAGATCGGCATGGGCGACAACATCTACCTCGGCGATCGCAACGGAGTCCGCACCCCGATGCAGTGGAACGGCGACCGCAACGCCGGCTTCTCCCGCGCCGATTGGGCTCGGCTCTACTCCTCGGTGATCATGGACCCGGTCTATGGCTACCAAGCCGTCAACGTCGAGGCCCAACAGCGCCTCCCCACCTCGCTCCTCCACTGGATGAAGCGTCTGATCACCATTCGCAAACGCTACCGCGCCTTCGGCCGCGGCAGCCTCGAGTTCCTCCACCCCGAGAACCTGAAGGTCCTCCCCTACCTCCGACGCTACCAGGACGAAACCCTCCTCTGCGTCGTCAACCTCTCCCGCTGGGTCCAGTACGTCGAGCTCGATCTGGGCGAGTTCGACGGCTGGCAGCCCGTGGAGCTCTTCGGCGAAACGTGCTTCCCCCCTATCGGGCAGCTCCCCTACTTCCTCACCCTCGGCCCCCACGCCTTCTACTGGTTCCGCCTCGTGCGGCCCGACCCGGTCGGCTCGTGACCCCCACGCCGCGATCTCCGCCCATCGCCGCCCGTCGCCCCTCAACGCGGCGATGGAGGCTCGTGGTCGACGGCCCCGCCGCGCGTCTCGGCCCCCCCCGCCCCGACCGCGTCGCCGCCGAGCCACTCTACACTCGGTCAGTCCTCGATCCCCGATCGAACTCCGGACTTGGTCAACGCCAGCAAACCGGCTGGCTCAATCGGGAGCCGGCCGCGGCCCGAGGTCTCCGTTCTCGGCCGGTTCCGACCCTCGGGCCGCCGCACGACGACCGGGGACTGCTCCCCTCGTCTCGGAGGCCCGGCAAGACGCCTGTCGGCTCGGGCAGGGTGCGGCGCCTCGACGGGCGGCGCGGGAACGGACAAGCCGTCCGGCTCCGGCGGGTTGGCGGCGCTGCCGCGCCGGCCGCCCGATGAGCGCCCCGCCGCAGCCGCTGACCATCCCCCTCGCCGACCGGGGCGACGCGGAGGCGGTGGCAGCCGCCCTCCGCCGCCACCTGGCGTCGGCCCTGGCCGGGTTCCTCCCCCGCCAGCGTTGGTATGGCGACAAGGGCCGTCCCCTCGCATCGGTCGCCTTGCTCGACGCCGCTGCCGACGGCGACGGTCCCCCCTGGTTCGTCCTCGCCATCGCCGAGGTGGCCTTCGCCGACGGGTCACCGTCCGCCCGTTACTTGCTCCCCTTGGCCACCGCCGAGCCCGGTCTCCCGTCCCAAGACGCGCTCGCCTTCATCCAATCGGGGGACGAACGCTGGGCGCTCGTCGACGCCTTCGCCGTTCCCGGCTTCCCCCTCAGGCTCCTCCGCCGCCTGGCGCAGAGCGCCCACCTCGGCGGCGACCGCGGGGCTTTCGTCTGGGAGGCCTTCCCCGCCCTCTCCGCCGTCGTCGCCGGCGCCGAGGCCGCCCCGAGCTCGCTAATCGGCACCGAGTACAGCAACTCCTCGGTCCGCTTCGGCGACCTCCTCTTCCTCAAACTCGTCCGTCGACTCCGCCCCGGCACCAACCCCGACGAGGAGGTCGGCCGCTTCCTGGCCGAGCGGACGGGCTTCCGGCACGCCCCCGCCCCCCTCGGCGCCGGCCGCTACCTCGACACCGATGGCACCCCGTTCCCGTTCGCCCTCGCCCAGCGCTTCGTCGCCGGCGCCGCGGACGGCTGGACCGACGTCGTCGCTCGCATCGCCGCCGCCGGGAACGCGAGAGAGGATGCCGAGCTCCTCGCCGCCCTCAATCTTCTCGGCCGCCGGACGGCCCAACTCCACGCCGCCCTCGCCACCCCGAGCGACGACGCCGCCTTCGCGCCGGAGCCGGTGGCCGCGGCCGACGCCGAGGGCTGGCAGTCCGAGCTGACGGCGAAGCTTGCCGCGACCCCCGACCAGCTCGCCGTGCTCGGTCCCAGTGTGCCTCCCCGGCTCCGTGCGCTCGTCGACTGCTTCGCCGAGCAGCTCCCTGACCTCCGCCGCCGCGCCGCCGGCTTCGCCGCCCTCACCGGCACCCCGAAGACCCGCGTCCACGGCGATTACCACCTCGGGCAGACCCTCCGCACCCCCGACGGCGACTGGGTCATCCTCGACTTCGAAGGGGAACCCGCTCGCACCCTGCCCGAGCGTCGGGCCAAGACCTCCCCCTTGAAGGACGTCGCCGGTCTTCTCCGCTCGCTTGGCTATGCTCGCGGCGCCGCCCTCGGCGCCCTCCCCCCGGCTGACCGCGCCGCCTCCGCCCCCCGCCTCGCCGCCTGGGAGCGCGCCGCCCGCGGCGCCTTCCTCGGCGGCTACCGCGCCGCCGCCGCCGCCCACCCGAGCTTGGCCTGGACCGCCGACCCTGCCCGCTTCGAAGCAGGACTCGCCGCCTGGGAGCTCGACAAGGCCATCTACGAAGTCGCCTACGAGGCCAACAATCGCCCCGACTGGCTCGATCTCCCGCTGGCCGCCCTGCTCGATCCTCCGTAGGGATCTCCGCCGATCACTGAGGCCTCAACGCGGGCGCACACCCCGCACCTCTCACACGGAATCGGGGTGATCAGTGGCGTTTGCCGGAGAGAGGCCCTCACCCCCGACCCCTCGCCCGCCGCGGCGGGCGAGGGGAGCCGCGCCCGAATGCCAGAGCACCACGGTTCAACCAGTTTCCGTACCTTACGCAATGCGGTTGAACCGTTCCGCGTTCGGATGCTGGATAGACTCCCCTCTCTCGCTCACGGGACAGGGGCAAGGGGGCCGGGAGTGAGGGCAGCTCTCCGAAAAGCCAAAGTCATTGTCCGAAGTTCGTACGACAACGTGGGAGACCGCGGCGGCACTAGCCGCCGTCTCCTTCGCCACCAGCGTTGGAAAATCACCGGAGGGAGAACGGAACAGTCCGCTCGTATTGTTCGACCGCTACCGTCCCGTGGCGGCGAGCGCCACCGACGCGTCGACCTCCGGCCCCCCCTGCCGCTCCCGGAACTCTCGATAGTCGATGTTCGGGAACGGGTTGTCCCGCTCCGTGATCCGAGCCAAGAATCGCCGGTCCGCTTCCTCCAACTCCCCGGACTGCTCCGCCAGATCGGCCAACCGATTGAACCGCTCCAGGTGGTTGGTGAAGCGTTCGGCGGCGTACTCCTTCGCCTGCCCCGTCGTCACCAGGAAGGGCCAGTCGCTGCTCTCCAGCAGCAGCAGCTCCCGCGCCGCCTGGTCGAGTAGGGCGCGTCGCTCCCCCTCGGCGTCCGGGTTGGCGGCCACCAGTTCCTCCATCCGCCGCTCGGCGGCGTGGAGCGGCGGCCACATCCACTGCGTGTCGACGTTCATCCAGGTGAAGTGACCGCCGCCGGCTCCCCAGCTCGACTCCGGCAGCGCCATCACCTGATCGGGTGCGTGCTCCGCCACGATCCGGCTCGCCGTCGTCAACTCGACCGTCTCGCTCTGGGCCAAACCCCGCAGGACGCCCTTCAGCCAGTCGACCCCCTCGAACCACCAGTGCCCGAACAACTCCGTGTCGTAGGCGGACGAGATCACCCCGAACTGCCCGTTCTCCTGCCGGTAGTTCCGCAGCAGCTCTTCGACCAGAGCGACGTAGTTCGCGACCTGCTCCTGAACCTGCTGCTGCGCTCGCTCCGGTTCGTAGGGCGGCTTCTCCCCCAGGTCGACCCCGGCGCCCCCGATCCGCCAATACTGCATCCCCGAGACGCCGTCCTTGCGATGGAACTCCCGATAGTAGTAGTCGCCGGGGTAGCCGAACGCGGCCGACCAGACCTGCTGCCCGGTCCGGTTGTTCCGGCCGAGCACGGCGACCTTACCGGCCTCATCGCCGACCCAGTAGGGACGGTAGGTCGTTCCCGGTTCCGCCTGCTCCCGCTCGATCCGCGCCACCGTGTAGCGCCGGTGGACCGCGCCGTAGGGACCGATCGCCTCGCCGGCCGCCTTGCCGACCGGTCGCCCCCCCTCGACGGTGTGGGTCTCGCTGAAGAAGACCTGGAGCCCTTCCTCGGCGAGGAACGACTCGAGCCCCGCCCGACGAACGGGGCGGCCCCCCTCGTCCTCGACGTAGGCCGGGCGGTAGGCGCACTCCGGCAGCCAGATCGCCTTCGGGTCGCGTCCAAATCGCGCCCGGTAGGCGTTGACGCCGGTCCGCAGTTGGCCGTGGATCGATGAGTCGCGCGACAGCAGGGGCAGGTAGCCGTGGGTCGCGGCGCAGGTCGCGATCTCGATCCGGCCCGCGTCCTGCAGCCGCCGGAACGCCCCGATCAGGTCCCGGTCGAAGCGGTCTTGGAACGAGGTCAAGGCCCGCGCGTACCAGTGGTGGTAGTAGCGGGCCAGATCCCGCATTGTGGTGTCGCCCGACTGCTCGAAGCGGTCGACGTCGTTGGCGGCCCAGGCGGCGCGCTCCGCCGCGTAGTGCAGGAAGTGCTCGATGATCAACGGATCGGCCAACTGCTCGCCGAGGATCGGCGTCACGCCGATCGTCAAGGCGAACGGCACCCCTTCCTCGTCCAGATCGTAGAGTGCGTTCAAGAGCGGCAGGTAGGTCTCGGCGATGGCCTCGTGGAGCCATTCCTCCCCGTGCGGCCACATCCCCGCCTGCCGGGCGTACGGCAGATGGCTGTGCAGCACGAACGTGAACGCCCCCGACTCGCCACCGGCCATACCGTCCCCCTCTCAGTCGTCGCCCGCCACCAGCCAGCGGGCCGAGTGCGCCAATCCTAGCATCGAGCCTCCCTCGATCTCCGTTCCACTTCCTGGTCGCGACGGCCAGGTGGAATCGCGGCCCTCGGCGCGCCGAAAGGCTGCCTCAGGAGAGCGGATGGGCCGAACTCGGCGCGGTGTAATCGAATGGGTCATAGCCTCGCTCGCGCGGCGCCGCCGCCGCCCGGCCGTAGGTCGTCGTCAGCTCCCCGAGGCCGGCCGCCAGACCGGGATGGAGCTGGTGGGGCTGGTAACGCCACCGCCAGTTCCCCTCGCCGCGACCCGGCGTGTTCATCCGCGCCTCGTCCCCGAAGCGCATCACGTCTTGCAGCGGCAGGATCGCCGTCTCCGCCACCGACGAGAGCGCGAGCCGGATCAAGTCCCAAGCGATATCGCTGCCGTCCTTGCCCAGGTAGCGCTGGATGCTGTGCCGCTCCGCCTCCGAGCGAGACTGGAACCAGCCGATCGTCGTCTGGTTGTCGTGGGTCGCCGGATAGACGACGCAGTTGGACTCGTAGTTGTGGGGCAGGTAGGGATTGTCCGGTCCCTCGCCGAACGCGAACTGGAGGACCTTCATCCCCGGCAGCCCGAGCTCCCGCCGCAGCTCGACCACGTCGTCGGTGATCAACCCAAGGTCTTCGACCAGGAAGGGCAGATCCCCCAACTGCGCCGCCATCGCCGCGAAGACCGCCGCCCCCGGCCCCCGTTCCCAGTGACCGCCGGCCGCCGTCTCGGCCGCCGCCGGCACCACCCAGGCCGCGGCGAACCCGCGGAAGTGGTCGATTCGTAACAGATCGACCAACGACAGCGCACTCCGCACCCGGTCGAGCCACCAGGCGTACCCGGTGCTCGCCGCCACCGCCCAATCGTAGAGGGGATTGCCCCAAAGCTGCCCGGCGTCGGTGAAGGCGTCCGGCGGAACCCCGGCGACCACCCGCGGTCTCCCCTGCTCGTCGAGCCGGAACAGCTCCGGGTGGGCCCAGACGTCGGCGCTGTCGTGGGCGACGAAGATCGGCAGATCGCCGATGATGCGGACGCCCCGCTCGTTCGCGTAGCGCCGCAGCTCCGACCACTGCCGCCGGAACTGGAACTGCGCGAACTGCTGGAACCGCACCTCGTCCCGCAGCCGCTCGCGGGCAGCCGCCAGCGCCGACGGCTGCCGCAACGCGACCTCTTCCGGCCAGGACGTCCAGGCCGCGCCGCCGTGGTCCGCCTTCAGCGCCATGAACAGGGCGTAGTCGTCCAGCCAACCCGCCTGCTCCTCGCGGAAGACTTCGAACGCGGGCCGCTGCCCGCTCGCCGCCCCCCGCCGGAACCGGTCGAACGCCCGCCGCAGTCGCGGACCCTTGAACGCCTCGACCCGTCCGTGGTCGACCTCGTGCTCGGCGAAACCGCCCGCTTCGAGGTCCGCCGCTTCCAACAACCCGTCCCCGGCCAACCAGCGCAGCGATACCAGCAAGGGATTGCCGGCGAAGGCCGAAGGTGAAGCGTAGGGCGAATCGCCGGGACCGCTCGGTCCGAGCGGCAACACCTGCCACCACCGCTGCCGGGACTGCTCGAGCCAATCGACGAAGCGGAACGCGCCCTCCCCCAAGTCCCCGACGCCGTGGGGACCGGGGAACGACGTCGGGTGAACCAACACGCCGCTCGCCCTCGGCCACTCCATCCTGCCCTCCGATCAGCACCCATCGTGCCCCGTGCCGGCTCCCTCGGCGGGCAGGCCGCATTCGGATCCAGGAGGAATGATCGCACGGTTGAGGCTGGTTGCTCCCGGACCGAGACCGCCGCCGGCAAGCTCGGCCTGCTCCGGGGGCGCCGCCCCCGGCCGCGCGGACCTTCGCCCCGCGCGGGCCATCCGGGCCGTCGCCGGGCACGAATCCCGAGCGGGTTCCAAGGAGCCGGGGCAACGCTGCGTGCTCTGCCCCCCACCGTTGAACTCCGGTGGCTGCATCCGTCGGGGAGTTCCGACGGCCGCGATCACCCCTACCCGGCGTCGTTCTCGCCGGCGAAGCGCTGCCGGCAGCGCCCGATCACCGCCAGCGCCTCAGCCGCGTCGTGCCACCCGAGGACCTCGGTCGTCTTCTCCTCGAGCAGTTTATAGGTCTTGAAGAACGTCTCGATCTCCCGGGACCAGTGATCCCCGAGGTCGGCCAAACTCGCGACGTGGGAGTAGCGCGGGTCGCCGACCGGGACGGCCACGATCTTGAAGTCCGACCCCTTCTCGTCGTGCATGTCGAGACCGCCGACTACCCGCGCCGGGATCAGGCAACCCGGGAAGGTCGGCTCCTGCACCAGCACCAGCACGTCGAGCGAGTCGCCGTCCTCCCCCAGGGTCTCCGGAATGAAGCCGTAGTCGGTGGGGTAGTGGACCGAACTGTAGAGCACTCGATCGAGCCGCAGCCGACCCGTGGCGGGGTCCAGCTCATACTTGTTACGGCTCCCTCGCGGAATCTCGATCAGCGCCAGCACACAGTCCGATTCCGCGTTCGACACCTCGTCGTTCCCTCGACCCGCCACGGTACCGCCTCCCCTCGTCGTGTTCCTCGAACAGCGCCCGCCCTTGGCCAGGAGCGTAAAGCGCCGCCCCCCGCCAAACCCCGAACGGCTGCGGTAAACCGAACGGCCCGCACCCCGCCGATGACCGGCAGCGCACGGGCCGTCCTCACTTCAGACTCTTGGCCCCGCTTCAGCCAGCCAGCGCGCGCGCGGTGGCCGGGACCGAATCCACGAACTTAGCGCTCGGCTGCTGGTTCAACCCCTGCCGCGACCGCCTGAGGCTGCGCCGGGGTCGGGATCGTCGGCGCCGGGGGCTCGCCCGCGCCAGCCACGGCCGCCCCGGCCCGCACCGGCTCGCCTTCTTCGATGGCGGCGTCGGCCGCCGCCTCGTCGTCGCGGCGGGCCGACGCTTCCCGTGACTCGGCCCGCTCCGCCAGGCGTCGCTGCCGCTTCGAGGGAGCGACGGCGCCAGAGCGCGCCTCCATCCGCTTCATGAACCGCTCGACCTGGCCGGCCGAGTCGACGATCCGCTGCTCGCCCGTGTAGAACGGGTGGCAGACGCTGCAAAGATCGGTGCGCAGATTCGGTTTGGTCGACCGCGTGGTAAAGGTGTTACCGCAGGCGCAGGTGACCATCGCCTCGACGTAGTTGGGGTGGATGCCCGCTTTCATGGTCCTGGAACTCCGCTCATGCCGGGACGGACTCGATGGTCTGCCCCGGCGAGAAATACGCGCCGCACCCCGAGCCGCTAATCGGCTGCCGTGGCCACTGTTTTGGCCGCGGCCAGCGCCGCGTAGGGCGACTGGAGCAGCTGCCGCGCCCCGCCGACCGGGTAGACGTCCGAGGTGTAGACGCTGATCCGCCGCTTCTGACGGCTGATCGGCTCGAACCGCACCACACCATCGATCTTGGCGAAGAGGGTGTGATCCTTGCCTATGCCGACGTTGTTGCCAACCCAGAACTCGGTGCCGCGCTGCCGGACCAAGATCGTCCCGGCGCGCACGATCTGCCCGTCGAACCGCTTCACGCCCAGCCGCTTCGCCTCGCTGTCGCGACCGTTGCGAGAACTTCCCATTCCCTTCTTGTGCGCCATCGCTCGCTCCTCCTTCGCCCCGCCCGCGCCCGCCCGGCCGCGCCTAGCCGGTGATCCCGGTGATCGTCAAACGGGTCAGCGACTGGCGGTGGCCAAGCCGCCGCCGGTAGCGCTTCTTCGGCTTGTACTTGAAGACGATGATCTTCTCGCCCCGGTAGTGGTCGTCGACCCGAGCCGTCACCGCCGCACCGCTGACGGTCGGCGTCCCGACACGGACCGAGCCATCGCCGGCCACCAGCAGCACGCGGTCGAACGTCAGCTCCGACCCCGCCTCAGCGACCAGCTTCTCGACCGAGACGGTGTCGCCGACGCTCACCCGATACTGCTTGCCGCCGGTCTCGACGACGGCGTAGGACCCGAGCGGCGTCAGGGTCGAGGGCCGCCGCGGCTTCTGCCGGACCTGGCGCCGCCCTATCGTCTCCGCCGGCACCGCCGCGA
>JBBSNJ010000075.1:0-8909 GCA_038232775.1 Thermomicrobiales bacterium | reverse complement strand
CCCGCAAATCGAACGAGCGGCGGGATGGCCGGTTCGACCGGGCCGCCTCCCGCGAGCGCAACCAGGTCGAGCGCCTGATCAACCGGCTCAAGCAGCACCGGGCCATCACCACTCGCTACGACAAGCTCGCCGCCCACTACGAGACCCTCCTCACCATCGCCTGCATCCTGCTCTGGCTGTAGGCTTTGCCAACAGACCCTAGCCACCTCGCTCCTCTCCAGCGGGCTGGACCGTGATCTCGAGCGGGAGGGTCAGAACTCGGCCGTCCACTTTGACTTGGAGCCAAAGACGGTAGTCGCCGGCGGTCGGGAACAGGTAGCCGAAGTCGACCTCCGGACCGAACTCGGGCTGAGCGGACGGCGCCTCGGCCCGGACACCGAGCGCTTCGCCCGCCGCCGCTATCCCGGAGCGGCCCTGGCCGGGACCGGAATCGTTCCGGGCGCCAGCGGCGTGGAGGTGGGCGAACAGGGCCCCGTCGGCGCTGCGGACCATCAGATGACCGGCCATGCCGAGCCACGGCTCCAGGGCGGGGACCGGACGGCCATCTTCAAGGACCCGGAACGCGAGGGAGACCGGCTCTCCAGCGCGCGGCGTGCCCGGGGACGTGCTCCCTTCAATCTCGTAGCCGCCCACCTTGTGGAGCCCAGTCGGAGCTGGGGCGGGCGGCGTTGGGGTCGGAGGCGGGCCAGCGACGACCAACGGGAGATCGAGCGTTTGGGTGCCGCCGCCGCGACGGGCGATCTCGGCGTAGAAGGTGAGGGGACCGGCCCGCTCCGGCGTCAGTGAGACCGCGAAGCGACCGGGAGCGATCCGTGCCGGGTGGACGTGGACGAAGGAGCCGCCGTCGTCGGCGATGAGCACCCCGTGCACCAGCGCCTCGTGGTGGGAGACGAGGTCGTCGGCCGGACGGCCGGACGCGTCGTCGCTGAGGTCGAAGGTGAGGGTCATCGGTTCGCCGGCTCGCGGTGCCGCCGGCTCGGTCCGCAACTCGGCGCGGGTCTCGGCCATGACGCCGGCGGTCATCGGCGGTGGGGAGCGATCGGGTGGCGGGAGGGCGACCCTCATCACGCCGGTGACCGCGACCAACGCCAGGCTGAGGGCCGCGCCCGGTCCGAGCAGCCAGGGGACCCAGCCGGGGGTTCGCGCCCGTGGGCCGAGTCCGACCACGGCGACGGCGGCCACCAGGAAGAGGCCGAGAGCGGCGAGGCCGCCGCGGAAGAGGGTCGCGGCCAAGGAGCCGGCCGGGGCGGCCACCGTGAACGGGACGCGGGCGTCGCCGCCCCCGGCCGTCCCTTGGGTGTGGAGCAGCAACTCCCAATCGCCAGCGCCGTCGACGGCGAGGCGGACGGTTCGGGGCGGACTCCCGCCCGCTCCGAGCGGGACGCTCGCCTGCCACCCTGCACCGGTCTCCGTGCCGAAGGGAACGGCGCTCAAGAAGAGCGTACCGTCGGCGGCCGCCCCGCCGGCGGCGACATCGACGAAGAGTGGACCGGAGGTGGCGGACGGCGGTTCGAGGGTCACGGTCACCGAGTAGGGGCCGAGGTCCTGGATGACGATCAACCGGCTTCCCGCCGGGTGGCCGGCGTGGGCGCTCGCGGTGGCGGGGAAGCATTGGCCGTGGACCAGGGCGGCCGTGCCGACCAGGAGCGCGAGGGCCGAGAGGCGGGCGATCAGTCGGCCCACGATGGACGTCCCTCCGGGGAGACCGGGTCCGGCTCGCCGGCAGTGGGTGCGGCGGCGGCGGCGGCGGTGGCGGTGGCGGTGCGGTTACGCCCTTGGAAGCGCAGCACGTTGCCGAGCTGCCAGCCGAACCAGGCGGCGAGGGCACCGACGACCGGGACGACGAGGAGCGTCGGGAGGTACTCGCTGGCGCGGACGGCGGCGATGGCCTGACGCACCTCGGGCGGTACCTCGGGGCCGAGCTGCCCGATCGCCAAGGTCGGCTCCAGGAGGCGGAGCAGGAAGGCGGCGACGGCGCCGGCGAGCGGGACGACGAGGCGGGGCGACCAGTCACGGCGGCGCCCGGCGAGGAGGAGGCCGTCGACGGCGAGGCCGGCGGCGAGGAGGTAGGCCGGCAGCAGTCCGGGGAGGATGGCGATGCCGCTGATGTTGTCCCGAAGGAAGAGGCCGATCGAGGCGGCGTACTCCTCCGTGATCCACGGGATAGTCGACCACATGGCGAGTCGGAGCAGGGTGAAGACGAGGGCGGTCAAGGTGGCGATGCCGGGACGCCGGACGACGGCGGCGACGAGGAGGAGGGCGGCGGGATAGAGGAGAGCGATGACGACGGCGTCGCTGTTGACCCGGCCTTGAAACGGCCAGAGCAGCTCGAGGACCGACATCGCGGTGGCGGGGAGGAAGGCGACGAGGATCGCCGCCGCGGCGGCCAGGCCGAGGGCTGGGCCGGGCAGGTGGCCGCGGCGGTCGATCGCCCGCCGGACGTCGCTCGCGAAGGCGACGAGGCAGCCGACCATGGTGACGCCGATCGAGAGGATCAGGCCGACGTGGGGCGGCGAGACGAGGGTAACGTCGAAGCCGTAGAGGCCGTGCCACCATTGGTCGAGCAACCCGTAGGAGAGAAAGGCGGCGGCGCCGATGCCGCCGATGACGTAGCCCGCTGGTCCCCGGAAGCGGCCGGCCAAGACCGGGATGGTGTCGCCGTCGGCGGCGATCTGGCCGCGGCGGAAGGCGGCGGTGGTGAGGAGGACGACCGCGAGGCAGGTGAGGCCGGAGAGGGCGACTCCGCTGTAGAAGACGAGGTGGGGCGCGGTGAAGAAGGTGTCGGGGCCGACGTCGGTGTGCCACTGGATGTCCCAGGTGAGGCCGACCAAGGAGGCGAGGACGCCGACCAGGAAGGGGACGCTGGCCAGACGGCGGGCGCGGAGGGCGGAGTCGGTCTCGGCTCGGGGCCGGACCAGGGCTCGGGGGGCGGCGACGGTCGCCATCGATGGAACCTCCTCTTGGCTGGCGGGTGGGCGAGAATAAGACGGCGTTCTCTCCCCGATGAGGATAACGAACGCGAAGGGACCAGGGGTGCCTGGAGGGTCACGGTTGGGGGTCACGATTCTGGTGTGACCTCGGTGGCGGTCGCCATTGGTTAGGAGGATAGAGGAGAGCGCTGGCGGGTACGCGGTGGTCCGCCCCCGTTTTTAGGGTTGGGGTTACCCCCGGCCCCAGATGGGGCTGCTGCCTCGTTGTCCGGAATCCAGGTGGGGGTGTTCGCTTGCCGCTAGGAGGCCCTCATGCGATCTCGCCAAAGGCCTTCACCCCCAGTCCCTCTCCCGTGAGCGGGAGAGGGGAGACGGTCCAGCATCCGCTAGGGGGCTGCTCAACCGGATGCCGTATGTCCCCTTGCCCCGGTCCCGTGCGCGGGAAAGAGGAGGGTGTCCCGCTTCAGAGAGTGGAACGTTCCCCGCCTATCCCATGTCGCTGACAGCGCCTTGCAGAAGAGGCGGCCCAGGGCCGAGGAGTGGTAAAGCGGGCCACGGTCGCCCCGCGGGCGGCGGGCGCAGCGAGCAGTGCCCCGACAGCTGGTCGCGGCCGGTCAGCTCCATTGCAACCAGCATTAGACGAGCCCGAGGTTGCGTGCCTTTTGGACGGCCTGGGCACGGTCGCGGGCGTCGAGCTTGGCGAGGATGCTGGTCACGTGGTTCTTGACGGTGCCCTCGGCGATGTAGAGGCGGTCGGCCGCCTCGCGGTTGGACGCGCCGGTGGCGAGGAGGCGGAGCACCTCCAGCTCGCGGTCGGAGAGGGGGTCGGGCAGCGCGACCGGGCGGCGGGCGGGATCGAGTCGGGCGAACTCGGCCACCACTTTGGCCGCGATCGGCGGCGGCAGGAACGACTGGCCGCGGGCGGCGGCGCGGACGGCGGCGATCAACTGCTCGCCGGGGATGTCCTTGAGCAGATAGCCGACGGCACCGGCGCGGAGGGCCTCGAAGACGTCGGCGTCGTCGTCGAAGGTGGTGAGGACGATGACGCGGACGGGGGCGCCGGCTTCGCGCAGGCGGCGGCTGGCGGCGATGCCGTCGAGGCGGGGCATGCGGAGGTCCATCAGGACGACGTCGGGGAGGAGGGCGAGCGCCTTCCGCACCGCGTCCTCGCCGTCGACGGCCTCGGCGACGACGGTGATGTCCGGCTGGACGTCGAGCAGGAGACCGAGCGCTTCCCGGAAGAGGGCCTGGTCGTCGGCCAGCAGGAGCCGGATCGGGGGGGGATCGGGACCGCTCACGTCGGGGTCTCGACCGTGACGACCAGCTCGAGGCCGGCGCCGGGGGCGCTCCCGATCGCGACCGTGCCGCCGAGGAGACCGACGCGCTCCCGCAAGCCGAGCAGGCCGAAACCGCCGTTGGTGCTGGCCGCGCCGCGTCCGTCGTCGCGGACGGCGAGGCAGACGCGGCTGGGGTCGCCGTAGTCGAGGACGACCTCGACGCGGGACGCTGCGGCGTGCTTGCGGACGTTGGTGAGCCCTTCTTGGGCGGCGCGGTAGAGGGCGAGCTCGACCTGGGGCGGCAACGGGCGAGGGCGGCCCCGAACCTCGACGTCGACGGACGGCCCGGCTTGGCCGGTGGTGCTCTCCGCGACCAGGGCGGCGAGCGCCTCCGGCAACGGTCGCTCCTCCTGGCCGGTGCGCAGCGCGGCGACGGAGTGGCGGACGTCGGCGAGGGTCTCGCGGGCCAAGGTCTGGGCGTGGGCGAGCATCCGTTCGGCGCGGTCGCGGTCGTGGGGGAGGACGGCGCGGGCGCCCTCGATCTGCATGTTGACGACAGTCAGGTAGTGGCCGAGGCCGTCGTGGATCTCGCGGGCGAGGCGGTTGCGCTCTTGGACGGTGGCCATCTGCTCGACCTCGGCGGCGTAGGCGCGGAGGCGGGTGTGGGCGCGGTCGAGAGCGGCGCGCTGGCGCTGCTCGCCGACGGCGACTTGGGCGAAGGCGACCAGGAAGAAGGCGGCGGCGAGGATGCCGACGCCGTAGGAGAGGCGGTTCGCCCGGTCAGGGGGGAGGGACGAGAAGAGGAGCACAAACGTCACGGCCAGGGCGACGGCGACGACCATCCACCGGCGGAGGAGGATGCGGACGGCTTGGCCGCAGAGGAGCAGGAGGAGCAGGACCGCCCCAATCTCGTCCCCGGCGAGGAAGGCGACCAGGGCGCCCAGCGCGAGTTGGAGGCCGAAGTAGCCGGCGGCGAGGGCGGCGCGCGGGCGGCGCTCGACGTGCGCGAAACCGAGGGTGCCGACCAGCACGTAGGCGGCTCCCGCCGCCGTGGTGGCGAGGGCGAGCGAGAGCGGACGGTCCACGAGGAGCGGCGCCAGGAGGGCGACGTAGGCGGCCGCGAAGAGCACGGCGAAGGTGCGATCGCCGAAGGGGCCGAGGCGGGGGCCGGGGATCGGGTGGGACGTCATGGCCGGCTCGTTGCCTCGCCCCCTACCCGAAGGTCAGGTAGCGGGGGTCGGGGTTGGCGGCGAGGTGGGCGTAGGGCAAGAAGCGGACGGCGGCGGCGTCGGCGGCGGCCGGGACATCGACGGCGACCCACGCCTCCTGGGTGGCGCCGGGCTCGTAGGGGCCGGCGGCCTCTGGCCGAGGCGGGGTGAGGGTGATCAGGTCGGGGAGCGGCTGGCCGGCGGCGTCGACCACGGCGAAGGCGTTGGCCGGGAGGAAGATTGGGGACGGTTCGTCGCCGAGCGCAGTGACGCGGAGGCGGAGGGCGACCCAGACCGACTGATCGGTATCGTTGCCGATCGCGTCGTTCTCGCCGAGGGCCTGGGTGCGGTAGTCGACCAAGGGGAAGACCTCGGCGCCGGTGACGACGTCGAGCAGCACGATCTCCCAGTCGGCGGTGGCGATCGGTTCGCCGAGCGTCGCCGGCGCCGCCAGATCGACCCCGACTTGGTTGGGTGCGATCGCGGGCGCGGCCGGCGGCGGCGGCGCGTCCTGTCGGAGCGCGAGGCGGGCTTCGGCCCAGGCGCCGGGAAGGCTGAGGCTGTCGTAGCGGAGGGTCAGCCCCGTCTCGTCGATCGGAGCGGCGAAGACGGCCCAGCCGACCCGACTCTCGCCCGGCGCCAGCGGACCGCCGATCGCCGGCGCCGGCGGCTCGACGTCGAGGAAGCGGTGGGGGAGACCGGCGTCGCCGACGACCGCGAAGTCGCCGTCGTCGAGGCGGAGTGGGCGGTCGCCGGCGTTTTCGGCCCGGATCTCGACCAGGATGTAGCCGATCCCCTCGCGCGGCGGATCGTTGGTTGGGGTGACGGCGACAACCGCCGCGACCGCCTCCGGACCGGCGAGGACCTGGCCGACGCTGAGCCGCAGCGGACCGGCGGTCGCCTCCTGGCCGAGGGGCGTCGGCGCGGTCTCCGCCTGGCGACCCACCGCGGCGGTGGCGGGACCGACCGCGAAGACCGCGGCGACGAGCAGGACCGCCGCCCAGCGGCCCGGGACGGCGGCCGGCCGGGCACCGGGGCGGTGGAGGCGATGGGGAGCGGCGTGGGAGTTGGCGCGGATCATCGTCTCCCCTCCCTGGCTGGTGCGCGCTCGAGCAGTGAGGCGGCCGTCGGCGGCGCGGAGTGAACGGGGCGTTCGGCCGCCCGGCCGGCGACCGGGCTGCGCTGCCGCCGCGACCGGGTCGGAGCGCGACCCTCCCCCCCATTGTACGGGTACGGCACGGGCGGGGTCGCGAGCCGCGCCGGGAGGCCAGGGGGCGGAGGCGTCTCGATGCGCGCGGCTGGCCGAGGGTGGGCTGGCGAGTCCGGCCGAGGTGAGAGTTGGATTCTGCCGCGTCTGGTCGCCCGGTGTCGGTCAGGAGGCGACCACCGCCCAGGTCGTGGCGGCGGCTTGGCGAAGACCGCGATCGAGGGGGGCGGCCGTCTCCGTCGAGATCGGATTGGACTGGCCGGAGAGATCGGCGCCGTAGTCCCCCCAGCCGTCGCGGAGGGTCCAGCCGAGCGCGGTCAGCAGCGCCTCCAGCTCCCAGGGGAGGAGGAAGTTGGCCGCCGGCGGGGCGGGCTGGAGGTGACGCCGCCACGAGTTCCGATAGATCGGGGAGAGGGCGCCGGGGACGCTGGCGAAGAGGCGACCGCCGGGGCGGAGGATGCGGCGGAACTCGCGGAGGGCGGCGGGGACGTCGGGGACGAACTGGAGGCTAACGCGGGCGTGGATGGCGTCGTAGACGGCGAGGGGGTCGACCAGGCGGGAGAGGTCGCCGAGCCGCCAGTCGACCGCGAGGCCCCGCGCCGCGGCGTGGGCCCGAGCCCGTTCGATCATCGCCGGGGAGAGATCGACAGCGGCGACGCGGGCGCCGCGGGCGGCGAAGGCGAGGGCGAACTGGCCGGAACCGCAGCCGGCGTCGAGGAGGCGGGCGCCGGGGCGGAGGCCGAGGGCGGTCCAGGTGCGGTCGAGGTCGGCGCCGCGATCGGGAGCGACGGCGTTGACCTCTGAGATGGCGTCCCAGTGCTCGGCGCGTTCGTTCCAGTCGTCGCGGTTCTGGGCCAGCCAGTGGTCTGCGTCCGTGTCGTTCATCGGGCTACGGTTCCCCCCATCGACGGCTGTCGGATCACCACTCGACCCATTCTCGGCGATCCGGTCGCTCCGGAGCGGGGGCTGGGGAGTTCGCGGGCGAACGTCAAAGCCGGAGGCCCGGCCCGGTGGCGGTCGAGCGGAGTGGGGGGTGGCGGCTTGGCCCAGCTCCTGCGCACCATAAACGAAAGAACGCGGGGCGCCGCCGGGCGCGGCGGAGTGATCAGCGGGAGGGAGTGCCGTGGACCAGGACCAGGACCTGAATCGGTGGCGGGGATTCCTGCTCGGCCTGATCGGCGGATTGGCCGGTACGGTGGCGATGGGCCGCTACTGGAGCGTGGCGACGGCGCTGACCGGGTCCGATCCGAGGGCGGAGACGCGGGAGGGCGGGCCGCACCCGCTCGACGACATCTCGCTGGTCGGGACGCACCACGAGCCAGATGAAGCGTCGACGGCGGCGATGGGGCGGATCGCCTACGCCCAGGTCGCGGGGCAGCCGCCGGAAGCGGCTGAGACGAAGACGCTGCTCAGCTACCTGGTCCACTACGGTTACGGGACGCTCCAGGGCGGCGTCATCGGGGGGCTGACCGGGAGCCGCGGCGCCGGGGCGGTGGTCGAGGGCGCGGCCTACGGCAGCGGCATGTGGCTGCTCGGCGACGAGCTGACCGTTTCCCTGCTCGGGCTGGCCGAAGGACCGGGAAAGTATCCGCTCAACCAGCACCTCCACCGCTGGGGTGCCCACGTCGTCTACGGGCTGGTGACGGCGGCGACGACCACGGCGCTGCGCCGGCTGGTCGCGGACGCCAGGTGAGCGCCCCGCTCGATCTGGCGCGGTGGGCCGTGGCGGCGAGGAGGTTGGGCGACCGACGCATGGTGCGGGAGGATCGGCCCGCGACCGTCGAACGGCGTTCGTGGTCGACCGAGGGACCGCGGCGGGAGGTGCCCAAGCCGTGACGACCCCCGCCTCCGGTGGGTTCGCGGAAGGGGATCGCGCCGCCGAACCGATGCACGACGATTCGACGCCCCCTGGTTGGGACGCCAACCCGTCGTCGTGGGAGCAGCGCCTCCCCATCGTCGGCGTGGCCCTGCTCGGCTTCCTGGTCGCCGGCTACCTGACGCTGTTCCAGTTGGACGTCGTCGGCCGCGTCTGGGAACCATTCTTTGGCGACGGGAGCCAGAGAATCCTGACCTCCGGTGTGTCGAGGGTGCTGCCGATCCCCGACGCCGCGCTCGGCGCCCTCGGCTACCTGACCGACGCGGTCACCGGCCTGATCGGGGGCCGGGCGCGCTGGCGGAAGATGCCGTGGATCGTCGTCCTCTTCGGTCTGGCGGTCGGTCCCCTCGGCGTCGCCAGCATCGGCCTGGTGATCATCCAACCGGTCGTCTACGGCGAGTTCTGCACGCT
>JBBSNJ010000074.1:0-8925 GCA_038232775.1 Thermomicrobiales bacterium | reverse complement strand
TGGGCCAAGGCCCAAACACCGGGCAGCACCCGCGTACCGGCCGCGGCGGCGGGACCGCCGAGGGCCGCCACCAGTGCCGCCGCACCAGCCGAACCGGCCGCGAGGCGGAGCAGTCCGCGGCGGCTCGTCGACTGCCGCCGCAACTCGCTCAGGTAGTCCGCCATCCGGCGGTCGAACGCCTCGCCGGGGGTCGCCGGGAAGCCGTCGTTCCTCGTCCTCTCGTGCTGATCGGTCATCGGTCTCTCCTCTCTCGTCTCATGGAGCGGCACCGGTCCCGGTCCAGGACGCGGGGCCAGCAGGCAGCACACGGCGGCGGCTGGAAAACGCCCCACCGCCTCCCTCGTCGAGGTCTCTACGGTGACGATGCGACACCGATCATAGCGCACTTGCCCCGCGACGACCCGTGGCGGGGCGCCACGCCGTTGTCAGTCGACCTGGATCGTCAGCCCGTCCCGTGCCACCTCGACCCCGGCCGGCAGCACCGCCGAGGCGGCGGCGTGTCCCAGCTCGTGGGAGAGGTGGGTCAAGTACGCGCGGCGGGGGCGGACCTCCTCGATCACCGCGACCGCCTCCGGCAGGCTCAGGTGCGTCGGGTGGGGAGAGAGGCGCAGCGCGTTCAACACCAACACGTCGAGCCCCCGCAGCAGGTCGAGCGAGGCGGCGGGGATCGTCTTGGCGTCGGTCACGTAGGCGAGCCCACCGATGCGGTAGCCAAGGATCGGCAGGCGGCCATGGAAGATCGAGACCGGCACGACCTCCCGGCCGAACAGCTCGAACGGGCCGTCGACCTCGTGCAGGAGGAGGTCCGGCTTGCCGCCGTAGAAGGAGAAGGTGTCGACGAAACAGTAGGCGAAACGCTCCCGCAGCACCGCCGCCGTGGCCGGGTCGGCGTAGACGGGGAGATGGCGTCCGGCCAGCTCGTTGAAGCGGCGGAGGTCGTCGAAGCCCCCCGTATGGTCGGCGTGGGCGTGGGTCATCAGCACCGCGTCGACCCGATCGAGACCGGTCGCCAGCGCCTGGGAGCGCAACTCGGTCGCGGTATCGAGCAGGATCACGTGCTCGCCGTCCCGGACGAAGGCGGAGGTCCGGCTGCGGCGGTCGTGCGGGTCGAGCGACGTGCAGACCTCGCAGCCGCAGCCGATCACCGGGATGCCGTTCGAGGTCCCGGTCCCGAGAAAGGTCAACTCGAGCATGCGTCACCAAGGCGAAGTGGGCAGTGGGCAGTGGGCAGTGGGCAGTGGGCAGCGGGCAGTGCGCACAGGTGCCCGACGGCGAGAACCCCTCCCGCGATCCCCTTCGAGAGGAGGCGGTCGGCTGAGAGTATGGTCGCTGGGCGACTCGTCCCTGGGATGAGGGGTTGAGCCGGTAGGCCACGAGGTGGTCGGCTGGTCAGAGGACTCCACTCTTTGGGAGCGGAGGAGGATCCCAAGGCGGAAGAACGCTCACTTTCTTCCGTGGGCGCGCCGCCGATCGGGAGCGAGTATAGTCGGCGGTGCCCTGCCTCCTCGCTGCGCAGCCGACCGGCCCCGAACTGCAACCTCCTGATCGACACCCCGCGATCCGTCGCTGGAGGGTAATCCGCGCGTGTTGGAGCACTCGAGAGCAGGCTCCGACGTGGTTTCGAGCGAGCAGCCGAGCTCCGGTCCCTCACCGCCAGACGGGGACGCGCATCACGTCGAAGTGGTGGTCGTAGGTCCAGACCGGCACTTGTAGCTGCTCACTCACCGAGGCCACGAGAGCGTCGGTGAGGGAAAGTGATTGATCCGGATAGCGCCTGAGCCGGTCTAGCACCCCCTCCCAGTCGGCAGGCGCCGTCTCCAGCAAGAGAACGCCGTCCAGGACTTCCGCCAGCCACTCGAGTGCACGCCGGTGCCCTAAACGACGCAGAATAAGCGCATGGGTCTCGATCAATGTTTGCTGGGTCACAAGAACCTGGCGACCAGACCCGCCCAACCTCGTCAACTCCGCCTGTGCCTGCTGGTGGAACTGGTCGTCTGGGTCAAACGCGGCATAGAGCGGACCAGAATCAGCGAGGACCGTCAACCTTGCGCTCGGCGATTGCTTCTGCAACATAGTGATCGTGGTGGACACTCACGTCGCTCCGACCACTGCCTCGATCCGACGGCGTGATTCGCAAAGGGCCCTTCGGCCGGGGGGAAGCGGCTACCGCCTGGCCCAAACGCTGATCAAGGTACGCCTCGACGATCGCCGTCAAATCGTCGGGCAGCCCATGCGTGCGGCCGTAGGCTTCGAGGGCGTCCCGCACCTCGTCGGGGATCGTGATCGTTGTCGTCGTCGCTGCCATTCGAGGAGTGTAGCATCCCGCCCGACGGGCACTCGGCGGTGACTGCTCAACCCCACCGGTGATCCAGGAGGACTCGAATGGACAATTGGCCTAGCGCGGCTGCCGCTCCGGCAGCCGCCTCCGTCCTCGATCTGATCGGGAGCACGCCGGCGGTCTGGCTCGACCGCCTGGCGACCGGACGGCCGGGTCGGGTGCTGCTCAAGCTCGAGTCGGCCAACCCCGGCGGCAGCGTCAAGGATCGGGCCGCCCGGCACTGCATCTCGGAGGCCGAGCGGCAAGGCAAACTGCGCCCCGGCGGCACCGTCGTCGAGTTGACGAGCGGAAACATGGGGATCGGCCTGGCGATCGTCTGCGCCCTCAAGGGGTACCGGATGGTCGCCGTCATGAGCGAGGGGAACAGTTCCGAGCGACGGCGGGTGCTCGCGGCCTACGGCGCGGAGGTCGTGCTCGTACCGCAGGCCGAGGGCGGCGTCCCCGGCCGGGTCAGCGGCGAGGACCTGGCCCTCGTCGAGACCCGGACGCAGGAGCTGGTGCGGGACCTCGAAGCCTGGCGACCGGATCAGTTCGCCAACCCCGCCAACGCCGCCGCCCACGAGGCGACAACCGGCCCCGAACTCTGGGACCAGGCGGGGAGCCGACCCGGCGCGCTCCACGCCTTCACTGCCCTCGTCGGCACCGCCGGCACCTTCGTCGGGATCGCCCGCGCCCTTAAGGCCCGCGACGCCAGCATCCGCTGCTGGGCCGTGGAACCAGCCGGTGCTCCGGTGCTCGGCGGGAGGCCGGTGACCGACGCCGGCCACAAACTGCAAGGGGGGGGGTACGCCTTCGTCCCCCCGGCTTGGGAGCCGGCACTCTGCGACGGCACCCTCCCGATTACGGACGAGGAAGCGACTGAGACCGCCCGCGACCTCGCCGAGCGGGAAGGGATCCTCGGGGGCTTCTCGACCGGTGCCAACGTCGCCGCCGCCCTCCGCCTCGCCGCAGACGCCCCACCCGGCACCGCCGTCGCCACCATCGCCTGCGACACCGGCCTCCGGTACCTGAGCACCGACCTCTTCGACCATTAGGCTATCGACAGCAGATCGTGGGCAGCGGGATGCGGGGCGCTCCCTGGTGAAGTCGGAGAGGGAAGGGGGCTATCTCCCCGCCGTCTCCCTGCTCTGTCTCCCCACACTACCGCCTGCCGACTACGTCGAAGGCAGGAGATCCTTGTCGACGCTCAGCTGCACCGTGTCATTGGTAACCGCGGCGATCTGGTCGGCGCGAGCGTAGCGGTCGGTGTCGAACCAGCCTTTGCCGTCGATCTTGACGTAGCCGATCCGCATCAGTTGGCTGCGCATCGGCTCCTCCACCGCCGGGTCTGTCCCGCCGCCAAACAAACCCACACCGCCGCCGGCAAGGCCGAACCCACCGCCGCTGCCGGCGGTACCGGCCGGAGCCGCGACCACGAAGGCGCCCTCCTCGGTCGCGTCGCCCCCCTCGCCGTCCACGGTCGCCGCACTGGGGTCGCCCATCCGGACGTGATCGACCTTGCCCAACTCCTCGTTGTCGGCGTCGACGACCCGCATCCCCTCCCGAACCAGGGCGATCGGCCCCGCCTCGACGGTGCCCCCCTCCAGCCGACCCTCGGCCGTGTTGTCGTTCGACATCGAGATCGAATCGGTATCCCGGTCGGCCGCCACCGGCGCCGTCCGCCGGACCACCGTCGGCTCCTCCTCGACCCGCGCCGCATCCCCGGTGCCGGCCAAGATCGTCGCGCCGGCCTGCATCGCCGGCGTCGATGAGGGCTTCTCGACCGGAGCCGCCGGGGCGACCGGGGGCACAGCGGCGGCCGGGCCGGCCGCCGCTCCCTCCCCCTCGTACTCGACTAACCCTTCGCGGCGGTTCATCCGCTCTTCGATCACCACGCTGCCGTCGCGGATCACTTCTTCGCCCTGCTCGTCGACCTCTTTGCGCTGAACGTCCCGCGGCATCGCGTCACCCTCCTGCTGACCGCTGCCTCGTCCCAGCAGCGGTACCCTGGCGGCAGCGCCAGCGAGGTGTCCCTCGTCCGCCGCGCCGCCCTGCGGATATCGACACCGAGGCGAGCAAGCCCCGTGCCAACGCGGCAACCTCCTACCCGCGCCGTCCACGCCCAAGTGCAGCCAGCCCGACCACCGCCCCCCCGAGCAGGACCGAACGCGCCGCCGGTCGGGTGCCGAGCCAGGTGCCGAGACTGAACCGGCGCCCCTCCCAGCCCCCCCGAACGGCGCCAGGTCCGTCCACCGGGGCGAAGAGGTTGTCCTCCGCCGCGGGTAACTCGGGGTCGTTCGTCTGCTGGCTCGAATACCCGAGCAGGCGCAGCGACCCGTCGAGCAGACGCGGGGAGAGCCGGGCCACCAACCCGAGCCCGGACGCGGCGCCCCCGACCGCCAGCTCCCGTACCGGATGCATCGCCGCGTGCAGGACCGCCGCCGCGACCAACTCCGGGGCGTAGACGGGCGGCACCGGCTGCGGCGCCACCCCCATCCGGCTCCGGGCATGGGCGAAGAAGGGGGTGTCGATCGAGGCCGGCTTGATCGTCGCGACCCGAAGCGGCAGCTCGGCGTGGGCCAGCTCGACCCGGAGCGCATCGCCCAGACCATTGACCCCGTACTTGGCGAGGCTATAGGCACTCTGGAGCGGAAACGCCCGATCCCCGAGCCCGGACGAGACGTTGATCACCGTCCCCCCGCCCGGCTGACGCCGCATCTGGTCGAGCGCCACCTTCGTCCCGTGGACGGTCCCCAGCAGCGTCACCTCGACCACGCGCCGGATCTCCTCAATCGGGAGATCGAGGAACTCCCCGTAGACCGAGACCGCCGCCGCATTGACCCAACTGTCGATCCGGCCGAAGCGCTCGACCGCCCGCCGCCCCAGCTCCGCGACCTGCGAGAAGTCGGCCACTTCGGTCGGGACGACGAGCACTTCACCGCCGGCGTCTTCGACCTCCCGCCGAGCGGCGGTCAGGGCCGCCTCGCCGCGGGCCGCGAGGACCAGGCGTGCCCCCTCGGCGCCGGCCGCGAGCGCCGTCGCCCGACCGATCCCGCTCGACCCTCCCGTGATCACCCAGACCTGCTCCGAAACCGGTCCCATCCCGTCTCCTCTCCGCTCCAACGGCCGCCAATCGTCGCGTCGACCCTCTACCCTTGGAGCCCCCATAGTTTGGGGAGACCGCCCAAACGGAACCCCTCCAAGGCGCCACGACCCCGGATATCTGGCACGCATTCTGCATCCTCGGCGCCGAGTCAATCCGGCACGGAACGCTGCGGACCGGGGAAGGCTCCCCTGCCAGCGAGGCCGATCATGGCCGGAATCCCCGCCCGCCGACCGCTACCCCCCGACGCCTTCCTCCCGGCGGACAGGCCCAAGCTCGTCGTCCGGGCACGGCTTGCATCGCGACCCGTGACTGCCACGGCGCGCTCGACGTCAAGGCCGAACGAGTCGGGGCGACAACCGTTGCGGGGCACACAATCGAGGGCTCCGCCTCAGCGTCTCCAACGCGAACCTCCCACCCCGACACTGCATCGCCGGATCCGCTAGTTCGAGACGACGCGGGACCATTCGAGCGATAGGAGCCACCGACGACGAACCTCTCGGCGTAGTCGGGAGCGATCCCGTCATGTCGATCCAATCAGCGTCAGCGGTCTATCCGAGACACGGGGCGCTCTCGGAAGCTTCTCACCTTCCACCATGCCGCCTGAGCGTGAGCGACAGGGAGCAGAATAGCCTTCGGATCCGTGAGATACTCCCGAGGGCACATTCGGCCGGGCGGGGCTTCCGGTCGGGGGCGCGTGCGCCGGTCCAAAAAACGGGCAGGCGTTGAGCCGGACGCGAGTCCCTCCCCGTGGCCGAAAACGCCCGCGTTCCCAGCGCGGGGGAAACCCGGGCGAGGCTCTCACGGGTATTCGGGGCGATCGGCGCTTCGAGGGCCGACCAGGAGGACCAGACAATGGAATACGACGATCAATCGACCCGACACGACCGGCGCGTCGTCGTCTCGCGACTCGGCGGCTTGACCGCGGTCGCGGTCTTGGGCGCCCGGTTTTTCTCCCCCACCGCGCGCGCCCAGGCCGACCCGGCGGCGACGCCTGATCCCACCTGGACACCGCCGCCGATCCCGCAGCCCCTGCCGACCCCCGGCGGCACCCCGGTGACGCCGGTCGGCGCCGCGCCGGCGACCGAGTCACCGGCCCCGGCTAACGTCGACAATCCCGCCGCCGGCGGGACGCCGGCCGCCGAGGCGAGTCCGATCGCCCCCCCGGCCGAGAACCCGGTCGCCGGTCCCGGCGAACCAGCCCAGCCAGCCACCGAGTCCGACGCGGCCACGCCGGTCGCCGCCCCGCCCGCCACCACCGTCACCCTCACCCCCGACTTCCGCTTCGATCCCCCGGAGGTCCGGATTCGCCGGGGCGAGGCGGTGCGGTGGGTGAACGCCGGACGGTCACCGCAGACGGTAACCGCCGATCCGTCGCGGGTCGCCGACCCGAGTTTGGTCGCCCTCCCCGACGGGGCGGAGCCCTGGGACTCGGGCGTCCTAAACGCCGGCGACGACTTCGAACGGAGCTTCGACACGCCGGGCGAGTACATCTATGTCAGCATTCCCCAGGCCGGGAACGGGATGTCCGGACGGGTCATCGTCGAGGGATGAGGCAGCAGAGCGAACACGGCGCGCTGGTTGATCGAGAGGAGCCGAATTCATGAGCGACGGGACCGAGAACGATGGTCGTTTGGTCGTCGAGCGACCTGGAGGCCGGGACGCCCTCCAGCACGATGAGCGGAGCCGGGTCAACCGGCGCCGCTTCCTGATCGGGGCGGGCAGCGCCGCCGGCGGTGCCGCCGCCACCGCCTTCGCTCTCCCCGGAGCGCTCGGTCAAGAAGCGACCCCCGCCGCCGGCCCGGGCACGCCGGGAGAGGCCATCGCGACGGTGGCCAGCACCAACCCCGAGCAGGGGGATCACCTCGAGCACACGCCCGGCCCCCCGACCAACCCAGGCTTCACCGCCTTCGTCCCCTTCCAAGCGGCGATCATCGAGGCCGCCGCCGCCCGATTGATCCCCACCGACGAACTCGGACCGGGGGCGACCGAGGCGGGAGTCGTCTACTTCATCGACCGTCAGCTAGCGTCCGAGTCGGGCTACCGCGGGCCACAGTACGGGCTCGGACCCTTCGTCCCGGGGGAACCGACCCAGGGCGACCAGTCCGCGCTCGAGATGCGCGCCCGCTTCCGGCTCGGCATCCAAGGGATGGAGGACTACGCCCAGCAGGTCTACCAAACCCCCTTCGTCCAGTTGGCGCCGAAGGAGCAGGATCGGATCCTGAGCGACATGGAGCAAGGCATCCCCGAGACGTTCGGCGGCGCCACGATCCAATCCGCCCCCTTCACCCAGAGCGCCGCCGGCACCGAGGCGATCGAGCAGGCGGCCGAAGCCGGGATCGGGGCCACCGCCTTCTTCAACCTGCTCCTCTCCTACACCTTCGCCGGCTTCTTCGCCGACCCCGTCCAGGGCGGCAACCGCGACATGGTCGGGTGGAAGCTGATCGGGTTCCCGGGCGCCCACATCGGCTACCCGGAGGAGATCCTCAAGTACGGGGAACCGTTCCAGGGCGAGTACATCAGCCTCGGCCAGTACCAGCAGCAGATGTCGGGAGGGTCCTAGTCGTGGCGGCACAAGCGCAACCACTCCCCAAGGTCGACGTCCTCTTCGTCGGCTTCGGCATGGTCGGCAGCATCATCGCGAACGAGCTCGGCAAGCGGGCGACCAGCCTCAAGATGGTCGCCCTCGAACAGGGCCCCTTCCGCGACACGTTTCCCGACTTCCTCCAGGACCACTTCGACGAGTGGCGCTACGCGGTCCAGAGCGAGCTCTTCCAGGACCTTTCCCGGAAGACGGTCACATTCCGCAACAACTCCGGCCAGACCGCGCTGCCGATGCGGCAGTACGGCTCGTTCCTCCCCGCCCAAGGGGTCGGCGGCGCGATGGTCCACTGGAACGGCCAGAGCTGGCGGTACCTCCCCCACCATTTCAACTACCGCAGCCACCTCGAGCAGCGCTACGGGGCCGATTTCCTGCCGGAGGACACCACGATCCAGGACTGGCCCGTCAGCTACGACGACCTGGAGCCGTTGTACGACCGCTACGAGAAACAGTTCGGGATCAGCGGCAAGGCCGGCAACATCCAAGGGGAGATCATCGAGGGCGGCAACCCGTTCGAAGGACCGCGCGCCAACGACTATCCCCAGCCCCCGGTCCGGATCGCCTACGGCCCCTCGCTCTTCCGCGAGGGGTGCGAGAACGTCGGCTACAAGCCCTTCCCCCAGGCGTCGGGCAACAGCTCCGGCTCCTACCAGAATCCGGATGGCCTCCGCCTCGCCCCCTGCAACTACTGCGGTTTCTGCGAGCGGTTCGGCTGCCATGTCGGCGCCAAGGCGTCTCCCCTGACGATGGTCCTGCCGAGCGCGCTGGCGAGCGGCCAGCTCGAGATCCGGCAGTACGCCAACGCCTTCCGCATCAACCACCAAGGGGGGCAGGCGACCAGCGTCTCCTACTACGACGCCAACGGGGTCGAGCAGGAGCAACCGGCCGACCTGATCGTGCTCG
>JBBSNJ010000073.1:0-8948 GCA_038232775.1 Thermomicrobiales bacterium | reverse complement strand
TCGGGGCGGCGCACACCCCGAGGGAACCGGGGCGGCCGGCGGCCGCCGGCCCCTAACCACCTTTGGTCCTCACCGGCGGTCGGGTGGCCGCCGGAGCGAGCGACGGCGCGGGCGGGGAGGTTCCGCCGCGCCCGAGACTTTTCTAGGAGGAGGAGCGGATGATCGGACTCTCGGACCGGTTCAAGACGTTGGCGACGGGCGGCGTCGCGCTGGCCATGCTGGCGACCGTCGCCGTCGCCCCCGTGGCGGCCCAAGATGCCTCGCCCGCGGCCGGCGGCGAGGTCGCCCCCTACCAGGCTCCGGACGGCATCGAGAGCCTGTCGGGCAGCGTCGCCATCGACGGTTCGTCGACCGTCGGCCCGATCTCGGAGGCCGTCGCCGAAGAGTTCCGGAGCGTCGCCCCGGAGGTGGATGCGATCGTCAACATCTCCGGTACCGGCGGCGGTTTCGAGCGCTTCTGCACCGGCGAGACCGACATCAACGACGCGTCGCGCGCGATCGTGCCGGATGAAGTGGCCACTTGCGAGGAGAACGGCGTCGAGTGGTACGAACTGCGGATCGCCACCGATGGCCTCGCGCACGTCGTCAACCCCGAGAACGACTTCGCCGACTGCCTGACGGTCGAGCAACTGGCGGAGGTCTGGCAGGTCAACTCGGAGATCACGACCTGGGACCAGGTCGATGCCGACTTCCCGGCGGAGACGATCGGGCTCTACGGCCCCGACCCGGACTCCGGCACCTACGACTACTGGGTCGAGATCGTTGACGAGACGACCGGGACGGAGTCGGGCATCCGCGCCGACTACACCGCCAGCGTCGACGACAACGTGCTGGTCGAGGGCGTCGCTGGTGACCCGAATGCGCTCGGCTACTTCGGCTACGCCTACTACGAGCAGAACCAGGACTCGCTGAGCGTGCTCGGGATCGACGGTGGAGACGGCTGCGTCGAGCCGAGCTCGGAGACGGTCCAGGACGGGACCTACCCCTTGGCCCGCCCGCTCTTCATCTACGTCAAGGCTGAGAGCCTCCAGGATCCGGCCGTCCAGGAATTCGTTCAGTTCTACATCGCGAACGCGCCCGAGCTCGTCGCCGACGTCGGCTACTTCCAGGCGCCGACCGAGCGGCTTGTCGAGGACCAGGAGAAGCTGGACGCGGCGATCTCCGGTGACGAGCAGCCGGACTCGCAGGCCACGGGCACGCCCGAGGCCTAGTCTCCGCTAGCCGCGGCGCCTCTGGCGCCGCGGCTCAGCGGATCGGGCGCCCTGGGGTCACGGTGATGACCCCAGGGCGTCCCCTCGTCTCCGGCGCGGGCGCCGGTGCCGGGTATACTCGCTCCGGCCGCGGCGGGCCGCGGACTCGGTCGAGGGGAAGGACGGCAGGGTGGATCAACGCGGCATCGACCAGGCGGCGGCTCCGGGCGTCTCGCCGTTGGCCGGTGCTCCGCCCAGGCCCCCCGCGCTCGACCTCTCCGGCGCCGGCAGCCGCCGGCTCTCGGAGCAGATCATCGGGGTGATCTTGTTCGCCTGCGGCGCCCTCTCGATCGTGACGACGATCGGCATCGTCGCCGTCCTGGTCGAGCAGGCGTTCGAGTTCTTCTTGCGGATCTCGATCATCGACTTCTTGACCGGGACGGAGTGGACGGCCGCGTTCGACCGCGAGTACGGCGTCATCCCGATCGTCGTCGGCACGTTGGTGGTGACCGTGATCGCGATGGTGGTCGCCGTCCCGCTCGGGTTGATGAGCGCGATCTACTTGAACGAGTACGCCCCGGAGCGGGTGCGGGCGGTGTTGAAGCCGGTCCTCGAGATTCTGGCCGGCATCCCGACGATCGTCCTCGGCTTCTTCGCGCTGACCTTCATCACTCCCGAGATCATCCGCCGTATCTTCCCCGAGGCCGGCGTCTTCAACGCGCTCTCGGCCGGGATCGCGGTCGGGATCATGGTCCTGCCGATGGTCGCCTCGCTCTCGGAAGACGCGATGCGCTCGGTACCGGGGGCGTTGCGCGAGGGAGCCTACGCCCTCGGCGCGACCAAGCTCGAGGTGGCCTGGCAGGTGATCACCCCGGCCGCCCTCTCCGGCATCGCCGCCGCTTGCATCCTGGCGGCGTCGCGCGCCGTCGGCGAGACGATGATCGTGGCCATCGCCTCGGGCGCCAGAGCCCGCCTGACCCTGAACCCCTTGGAGGGGATGCAGACGATGACCGCCTTCATCGTCCAACTGATCGCGGGGGAGGCGCCGCGGGGCTCCACCCGCTACCTGTCGCTGTTCGCCGTCGGCGCCCTCCTCTTCCTGATCACGCTCCTGCTGAACATCCTCAGCCAGTACGTCGTCGCCCGCTTCCGGGAGGTCTACGATTGACTGCTCCTGCCTACGCCGACGCCGAGCACCGCGCCGCGACCGCCGGCACCCTCGAAGGAACGAGTAACCTCGGGTGGCGCCACCGGGTGGGCCAGGTAGTCGGCTCGTCGCTGCTCCTGGCGACGCTGCTGGCGGTGGTCGTCCTCGGCGTGCTCCTGGCCACCGTCATCGCGCGCGGTTGGGACTGGCTCAACTGGGGGTTGTTGACCAACACCGCCTCCCGCTTTCCGGAGCGGTCGGGTCTCGGCCCGGCGATCGCCGGCACACTCTGGGTGATCGGCTTGATGGCGCTGTTCGCCCTCCCCGTCGGCGTCGGCGCCGCGGTCTACCTCGAGGAGTACGCGCCGGATACGCGCTGGACCCGGATCCTCCAGGTCAACATCGCCAACCTGGCTGGGGTGCCCTCGGTCGTCTACGGTCTCCTCGGGCTCGGCATCTTCGTCGATATTCTCGGCTTCGGCCGGAGCGCGCTGACCGGCGCCCTGACCCTCGGCTTGCTGATCTTGCCGGTGATCATCATCGCCAGCCGGGAGGCGCTGCGGGCCGTCCCCCTCTCGCTCCGGCAGGGGGCGTTCGCGCTCGGCGCGACGCCCTGGCAGGTGATCCGCCCCCACGGGTTGCCGGCGGCGCTGCCGGGGATCATGACTGGGGTGATCCTTGCCTTCTCGCGGGCGATCGGCGAGACGGCGCCGCTGCTGGTCGCCGGGGCGGCGGGGGCGATCCTCAGCCGGCCGGATGGTCCCCTCTCCGCCTACACGGTGCTCCCGGTCCAGATCTACCAGTGGATGCAGCGGCCGCAGACCGAGTTCCGGGACGTGGCGGCGGCGGGGATCATCGTGCTCCTCGTCGTGCTGTTGGCGATGAACGCGGTGGCGATCCTGCTGCGGCAGCGCTTCGGCCGCACGAGGTGGTAGACCCGATGGCGACCCAGCAACGCACGTCGACCGGTGGCGCCGATCGGCCGCGGGTGCCGGTCCCCGCCGCCAAGGCGCGGACCGAGGCGAACGGGAAGGATGGGGTCGAGGAGACGGTGATCGCGACCCGCGATCTGAACGTCTACTACGGCTCGTTCCACGCCGTGGGGCACGTCAGTTTCGACGTGCCGAAGAACGAGATCACCGCCCTGATCGGCCCCTCGGGCTGCGGCAAGAGCACCGTCTTGCGCTGCTTCAACCGGATGAACGACCTCATCCCCGGGGCGCGGGTCGAGGGCCAGATCACCTACCACGGGCAGGACATCTGCTCCGACAAGGTCGACCCGGTCGAGGTCCGGCGCCGGGTCGGGATGGTGTTTCAGAAGCCGAATCCGTTCCCGAAGTCGATCTACGAGAACGTCGCCTGGGGCGCCCGCATCAACGGCCTCAAGGGCAACATGGACGACCTGGTGGAGCACTCCCTGCGGCAGGCCGCGCTCTGGGACGAGGTCAAGGACAAGCTCCAGGCCAGCGGCCTCTCGCTCTCCGGCGGGCAGCAGCAGCGCCTCTGCATCGCCCGCACGATCGCGATCAATCCCGACGTGATCCTGATGGACGATCCCTGCTCCGCCCTCGATCCGATCTCGACCCTCAAGATCGAGGAGCTGATGCGGGAGCTGGAGCGCCAGTACACGATCGTGATCGTCACCCACAACATGCAGCAGGCCGGCCGCGTCTCCGACCAGACCGTCTTCTTCTCGCTCGGCGAGGACCGGATGGGCATCCTCGTCGAGGCCAGCCCGACCAAGGAGCTCTTCACCAACCCACGCGACCAGCGGACCGAGGACTACATCACCGGCCGCTTCGGCTAGCACGGGGATGGTAGACGGTAGTGGATAGTGGGTAGTACGGAGTGGGGCATTGACCGGTCGTCGTCCTGACGCCTGACGCCGGCCCTCTACCCACTGCCCACTAGCTCCTGAGAACTGGGGGACGCGATGTCGATCCGCACCGAGTACGCCCATCAGCTCCAAGAGTTGCGGGACGATGTCGTCGCCCTGGCGAGCATGGTGGAGAAGGCGATCGCGCGCTCGATCCAGGCCCTCCAGCGCCAGGACGTCCATCTCGCCCGCGAGATCATCGTCGCCGACAAGACGATCAACACCCACCGCTGGGCGGCCGAGGACCGGGCGCTGCTGCTGATCGCCACCCAGGCGCCGGTCGCCGGCGAGCTGCGCTCGATCGCGGTCGCGATCCACATGGTGACCGACCTCGAGCGGATGGCCGACCACGCCGCCGGCATCGCCAAGATCGTGACCGAGACGGTGGCCGAACCGCCGATCAAGCCGCTGGTCGACATCCCGCGGATGGCCGAGTTGGTGCGGGCGATGCTCAACGACAGCGTGACCGCCTACATCGAGGGGGACGCCGCCAAGGCGCGCGAGATCGCCGAGCGGGACGACGAGGTCGACCACCTCTACGACCAGGTCTACCGCGAGCTGTTGACCTACATGATGGCCGACCCGAGCACGATCAACCGCGCCACCCACCTGCTCTGGGTCGCCCACAACCTCGAGCGAATGGCCGACCGCGTCACCAACATCTGCGAGCGGGTCGTCTTCGCCGTCACCGGCGAGATGGAAGAGATCAACGTTTCGTCCTATTGATCAGGTTGATTGGAACCTCGAGTCAACGTCGTCGTGCCAGCGCCGGCCGTCACCGTCTGCTGCCTTCCCCGCTTCACGAGGACCGCCTTAAGTGGAGCGTCGAGGCTGAACCGCCGCCGCTTTCGCGGCAGAGGCGACGCACGCGTCGACTGCCGGACCGGGCGACGCATGCGTCGCCCCTACCAGGCGCACGACGAGTGACGCGCCCCCTAGACCGCCCGCGACTGGGGAGGTCGCTGACTTCGCCCCCGCCCAGACCTCGGATGATCTGGCATGCGCCTCCCCTTGCACTCCCCGTTCGTACGTGGCATCCTACTTTCACCATCGACTTGGTTGGGAAGCCAGTCGGGCGGCGTGGTGGGACGCTGGGGGGCGTCCGCCCGCGACGGGGGAGGGGAGCGAGCCATGGGTTCCGACGCGTTGCTGCCGGTCTTCGGCTTGGTCGTCGGTCTGCTGGTCGGGTTGACCGGGATGGGCGGCGGCGTCTTGATGACGCCGCTCCTGATGCTTGGCCTTGGGATGCCGGCGACCGCGGCCGTCGGCACCGACCTCGCCTACTCCACGGTGACGAAGTTGGCCGGCTCCTGGCAGCATTGGCGGCAGGGGACCGTCGACGCCCGGGTCGTCCGGGCCCTCGCCCTCGGCAGCGTCCCGGCCACCTTGACCGCGGTCGGGACCCTGTATTGGCTGCACCGGATGGGAAACGTCGAGCAGGTCGAAGGCTGGATGCAGCGGCTGATCGCGGTCATGCTTGTCGTCGCCGCGGGGCTGATGGTTCGCCGCGTCCTCCAGGGCCGAGGTGCCGAGGGGCGGGCGGTTGCCGTCACCGCGACCCTGCCGACGCGGCGGCTGGTCGCGATCGGGGTCCTCGGCGGATTCCTCGTCGGGCTGACCTCGATCGGGAGCGGCAGTTTGATCATCGCCCTCCTGGTGATGGTCGTCTCGCTCGAACCCGAGCGCCTCGTCGGGACCGACGTCGCCCACGCCTTCCTGCTGGTCGGCGCCGCGGCGCTGGCCCACACCCTCTTCCTGCGGGACGTCGATTTCGTCTTGGCCGCCAAGCTGCTGGTCGGCTCGATCCCCGGCGTGCTGATCGGGAGCCGGCTGACCCTCTGGGTGCCGCGCCGCCCGCTCCAGATCGGCCTGGCGACGCTGCTCTTCAGCACCGCCTTCACCATGTTCCGGTAGTTCGCCAAAGCGACCGATCGGCGTCCACTGCCGACGCCGCGGGCAGCGCCCGTCCCGATCCGTTCGACCGCACCACGAGGAGCCGAGACGTTGCAAGCGCCGACCACGTCCACGACCACCACCACGCGCGGAGCCGAGGCGACGACCGAGAGCGGGCGGCTGATCGCCCCCTACGGCGGAGCGCTCGTCGATCTGCTGGTCGCCCCCGAGGCCCGCGCCGAACGCTTCGCCTACGCCAGTACCCTCCCCTCGCTCCAGCTCTCGGCGCGGGCCGTGAACGACCTGGAGCTGCTGGCGACCGGCGCCTTCTCCCCCCTCGACCGGTTCATGAGCGAAGCCGACTATCGCCGGGTCGAAGCCGAAATGCGCTTGGCTAACGGCGCCATCTTCCCGATCCCGGTCACCCTCTCGGTTGCCGCCGACTCCGGTCTGGCGCTCGACGCCGACGTGGCCCTCCGCGACGCCAAGAACGACCTACTGGCGATTATGACCGTCGAAGAGCTCTACGCCTGGGACCCGGCCGAGATGGCCCAGAGCGTGCTCGGCACCCAGGACCAGCGCCACCCCCTCGTCCACGAGATGGAGCGGTGGGGCCGGATCAACGCCTCCGGTCGGCTGGAGGTGCTGGAGCTGCCGCGCCACTACGACTTCAAGGAGCTGCGCCGGACCCCGGCCGAGACCCGCGCCGTGCTCGACCAGACCGGGCACGCCAATGTCGTCGCCTTCCAGAGCCGCAATCCGATGCACCGCGTCCACGAGGAGCTGACCAAGCGGGCCGCCAACGAGATCGACGGCGTTCTCCTCCTCCACCCGGTCGTCGGCCTGACCAAGCCGGGCGACGTCGACCACTACACGCGGGTCCGCGTCTACAAGGCGCTTGCCCAGCGCTACTACGAGGCGGACCGGATCGTCCTCTCGCTGCTGCCGCTGGCGATGCGGATGGCGGGACCCCGCGAGGCACTCTGGCACGCCGTGATCCGCCGCAACCACGGCGCCAACCACCTGATCGTCGGTCGCGACCACGCCGGTCCTGGCAAGGATTCCCAGGGAAAGCCGTTCTACGGCCCCTACGACGCCCAGGAGATCGTCGAGCGGCACAGCGCGGAGCTGGGGGTCAAGGCGGTCCCGTTCGAGGAGTTGCAGTACCTGCCGGAGGAGGACCGCTACGAGGAGAACTCGAAGGTCCCGGCCGGCGCCCGGACGATGACGATCTCCGGCACCCAGGTGCGGGAGGACTACCTGGCCAAGGGTCGGTTGCTCCCGTCCTGGTTCACGCGGCCGGAGACGGCCGAGATCATGATGGAGGCCTACCCGCCGCGCCACCGGCAGGGACTCTGCCTCTGGTTCACCGGGCTCTCCGGCTCTGGGAAGTCGACGACCGCCGCTGTTCTCTCGATCCTGCTGCTCGAGGCGGGTCGTCAGGTGACGGAGCTCGACGGCGACGTGGTCCGCACCCACCTCTCGAAGGGGCTCGGCTTCAGCCGAGAGGACCGCGACACGAACATCCTGCGGATCGGCTACGTCGCCGGCGAGATCGTGCGCCACGGCGGCACGGTGATGTGCGCCGCCGTCTCCCCCTACCGGGGGACGCGGGAGGCGGTCCGAGAGCTGGTCGGCGAGGAGCGTTTCGTCGAGATCTTCGTCGATACCCCCCTCTCGGTCTGCGAGCAGCGCGACGTGAAGGGGATGTACGCCAAGGCGCGGCGGGGGGAGATCAAGGAGTTCACGGGGATCAGCGACCCGTACGAGCCGCCGCTCGACCCCGAACTGACCCTCAACACGGAGCAGAACACGCCTGAGGAGAACGCCCACCAGATCCTGGAGCACCTGCGGGAGCGCGGCTTCGTCCGGCGCGAGGAGCCCATCTCCCAGAACGGGCACGCCGAAGAGGAGGCGCTGGCGGCGACCTTCGCCCGCTGAGGTGGAAGGGCGTCCTTCTCGCGCGGGCGGTGCCAGCCGGTACCACCCGCGGTGCCGGCGTCGCAACTCGCTGTGGCGACCTCCAACTGGACAAGAGAACGTTCAATCGCCGGTGGCAACGGAGAGCGGTTCCTCGGCCAGCGAGGAGAGCGCGTGATGGAGCTCCCCCTCCGTGAGGTCTCCTGCAGAGTGCTCGGCGATCAGGAGCTTAACCTGGTAGGAGAGTGCTTCGGCCGCGGGATCGTGCCGCTGCTCGATGTTCCACGTCGTCGCCACCAGCCAGTCGTAGAATGCGTCGAGGGTCAGCGCCCCGCCGAGATAGCTGGCGAGGTGGTCACGGATGACCGGCGTCATGGGTGGACCTCCGAGTCGCCAGCGCGTGGCGTCGTCTGAACTCCGCCGACGCTTCAACGCCGGCAGATACTTCGAGCAGGCGCGGATCGGTTCCTTGCGCCAGTTCGTGAAGTGGGAGCGGGAACCTCGCCTGGCCGCGGAGCCGCCCGGAACTCGCAGTCAGATTGTTGCATACTTCGACGCCGACGGTCGCCGTGTCGCGATCGTTCATCAATACGTCCGGCCCGATGGAGCACTTGGAGGTTCTGGTCGGCCGGATCCCAAGGAACTCCTCGAAGACGGCGTCCTGTACTTTGCCAAGGCTTGATAAGGAATCCGGAAGAACGCTTTGCATTCGCGCTTCGGACGCCGGCCCTCACCCCCGTCCCCTCTCCCGCGCACCGGGAGAGGGGAGCGTGGTCGCCGACCGCCGGGCACACCCGCGATTCATCCGGATTCCGTATGAGTCGGGGGCCGCGCTGCCCGCGCTGGCGAACCTTCCGCTGTCCTTGGATTCCGTGTCCCGTAGAAGCGCGGCTTCGTCCGGCGCGAGGAGCCCATCTCCCAG
>JBBSNJ010000072.1:0-8976 GCA_038232775.1 Thermomicrobiales bacterium | reverse complement strand
TCGCCGAGCGCGGTCGAGCGGACGACGACGAACTCGATCGGCGCTCCGGGATTGGCGTGGCCGAACCGCGTCTGGTGGGCGGCGTGGAACCGCGCCCCGACCGCTGCCTCGAAGCCGGGATCGCTCGGCTCGGCGGCGCCGAGGAGCGGGATCGTCAGCGTGTACTCCTGACCAACGTAGCGGACATCGACGGCGTGCTCGACCCGCCCCGTCGCCGACCCGATCCCCTCATCCGCCAAGGACGAGAACCCTTCCGCCTCCAGCTCCTCCAGCGTCCGGGCCAAGTCGGCGTGGTCGAGCGCCGCCAGCGGCGTGAAGTAGGCGCGGCCGAAATCCTTGCGGATCTCCGTCTCCAGCATCCCCCAGGCGGAGAAGGCGCCCGGGAAGGGGGGCACGATCACCTCCCCGATCGCCAGCTCCCGCGCCAGGAAGACTGCGTGCATCGGTCCGGCGCCGCCGAAGGCGACCAGCGCGAAGTCGCGCGGCTCGATCCCCTTCTCGACCGTCAGCGTCCGAATCGCCTGCGCCATCTTGGCGTTGATGACGTCGCAAATCCCCTCGGCCAGCTCGACCGCCCCCAACCCCAGCTCGCTCCCGAGCGCCGCCACCGCCGCCTCGGCCGCACCCCGGTCGAGCGTCATCCGGCCGCCGGCGAACGACGCCGGGTCGACCCGGCCGAGGACCAGATTGGCGTCGGTGACCGTCGGTTGGGTGCCGCCCCGGCCGTAGCTCGCCGGGCCGGGGTCGGCGCCGGCGCTCTCCGGCCCGACCCGCAGCCCCCCCGCCTCGTGGTAGGCGAGCGAGCCGCCGCCGGCGCCGACGGTGTGGATGTTGACCACCGCCATCAGCAGCGGGAAGCCCTCCAGATTCGTCTCCGACGAAACATCGGGCTGGCCGTCGACGACCAGGCTGACGTCGAAGCTGGTGCCCCCCATGTCGATGCAAATCAGGTTCGGCCGGTCGAGGAGGCGGGCCAGGGCGACCCCGCCCATCGTCCCCCCGACCGGCCCCGAGAGGAGGGTCTGCAACGACAGGTCCCGCGCCGACTGGGCGGTGACGATGCCGCCGCTCGACTGCATCACGTGCAGCGGCACCGCCAGACCGCGGCCGCGCATCTCCGTTTCCAGGCGCTCCAGATAGCGACGGACGACCGGCGCCGTGTAGGCGTCGACCACGGCCGACGACGTCCGCTCGTACTCCCGCCATTCCCGCGCCACCCGGTGCGACAAGGAGACGGCGACCGGCCCCAACTCCTCGGCCAAAATCTCCCCGGCCTGTAGCTCGTGCGCCGGGTTGAGGTAGGAGAAGAGGAAGCCGACCGCGACCGCGCCGAACCCCTCGTCCCGGAAGCGACGCGCCGCCGCCCGGATCGCCTCCTCGTCGAGCGGTTCGATCTCCTCCCCGGCGGCGTTCAGCCGGCCCCCGATTTCGACGATGTCACGCCGCGGCACCAACGGCGTCGGCTTGCGGAAGTGGATGTCGTAGAGGCGCGTCCGGTTGCCGCGGGCGATGTGGTAGACGTCGCCAGCACCGCGCGTCGCCAGCAGCAGCACCTTCTCGCCCCGCCGCTGGAGAAAGGCGTTCAATCCCTGGGTCGTGCCGTGGACCGTGAAGCCGATCTCGGCCGGCGAGCCGACCACCTGCTCCAGACCGGCGAAGACCCCCTCGGTCAGGTCGTCGGGCGTCGTCGACGCCTTGCCGGCGACGTAGGCCCCGGTCGCCTCGTCGTAGGCGACCACGTCCGTGAACGTGCCGCCGATGTCCATCGAAACGCGAAACCGGCTCAAGATCGTCTCTCCTCCTTCGAGGGAATACGGCTCAGGTCGTCCGACGACGGGTCCGGACCACCCGCCCGCCCCGCCGCACCCGCGTCGCCGGCGGCGAGCAGCACGTCGTAGACCGGTCCCCGCGGTTCCTCGGCGACCAGGGGCGCGATCGCCGCCGTCGCCTCGGCCCGCCACGGGTTAGCCAGCCAACCATCGTAGGCCGCGCGGTGCGTCCAGAGCGCCGTCACCAACAGCGGCCCGTCCTCCTCCGGCGGCGCCTGCAACTCCTTGCTCAAGCACCCCTCCTGCTGGAGCGCCCGGCCCGGCACGTCCAACCGCCGGAACGCCTCGATCAGCGCCGCCCGCGCGCCCGGCTTCGTTTGCAAGTACAACGCGCTCCGAGCCAGCATACGATTCCTTCCCCCGCCGGACGCCGGGGCCATGCTCCCGATCCCGCCGACCCCACCGCCCCCCCCGTCTCGGGCCGCAACCTGCCACATCCGACCCCGTCGTCGGCGCCCAGCATCCTCGATCTGCGACCGGGGGATTGTGGGACAGGCGTGACGAGGACGCAAGCGGGAACGTGCGAATCCAGCCGACGCACCTGGCGACCAGATCGGCTCCCCATCCAGGATGCACGGCCCGTCGGTGCGGACGGTCCGCATCGCGCCGACGATCACGACCAGCGCCTCCGGCGGCAACGACATCGCCGATCCGGTCGCCACCGCCTCCGACCACGACGAGCCGAGGGCTTGCCGTGGGATGAGCTCCGCCTTGCCGTCGCCCCCTACTCCCGCCGCAACCGCGCACGCGTCGGGCACCGGCCGCGTTGGCGCCGACTCTCGCTCGCCCGAAGAGCGCGGACCCAGCGCCAGCCTCTCGACGCCCGGGCGGCTCAACCGCGGCGCGACGGACTCGGGGGCGATCCTCCCGGCGCACCCCTGTCTCGCCCGGAGCACGAGGACCGCCGGGCCGAGCGCGGCGGCCTCACCCGCCCGCCGCCGCCTCCGCCGACAGATCACCCACCACCAGGACCACGTGGGGGGATCGGTCGATGGGGGGCATCCCACCTCCGTTCTCACCAGGGAGTCGCCGGTCGGCCCGCCCGGACGTCGGCCCCCTCGTCCGCGGGGTGCGAGTCAGAGTTTTGCGCTTCGGGGCTCGGCGCCGCCCGACCGCGGCCTGGCTCCCCGGTGCGGCGCGACCGGCGGCCACCAGGGCTTCCCCCCCACGCGGTTCCGGCCCGCCCCTTCCCGCGCCCTGGGACCGAACGCTAAAATCTGACGCGCTCCCTCGTCCGCGGGCCGACTTGACGCCAGACCCCGGCCTGGTAGGATGTGCCACAGAGACACAGCACCGATCTCGTCGGGACCGGTCGAGACCCTCGGCCCCCCGTCGGTTGATCGGGGGAGGCGGCGTTGGGGCGCCGCCTCGCGGCTGATCGTCCCCGGTGGGGATCGGGGCGGGCCGGCGCGTCATTGCGTCGAGGGAAGCCGAAGGGATGAGGAAGGGGGTCGCCCGTGGGGAGGGTCGGCTCCGCGCACCGCGGGCGCGCGATCGTCTGCGGCGTGCTGCTCGCGCTCGCCTGGCTCGGGGCAGCGGCCCCGCCGGAGCGCGGCGCGCCCGCCGCCGCTCAGGGGATGGCGGGTCGGGTCCCGATCCTCGTCTACCACGCAATCGACGATTCCGGCAGCGCCTACTCGGTGACGCCGGCGCGCCTCGACGAACAGTGCCGCTGGTTGGTCGAGAACGGCTACACCGCGATCACCCTCGGGCAGTTCTGGGCGGCGGCCCAGGGCGCGGCGGCGCTGCCCCCGAATCCGGTCGTCCTCACCAACGACGACGGCTGGCCGAGCGCCTTCGTCTTCGCCGACGTCCTCGCCCGCTACGGCCTGGTCGGCAACTCCTTCGTCAACAACGTCTCGCCGCTGGCACCGGACCAGATCGCGCTCCTCGCCCAGCGCGGCCCGGTCCAGGCCCACACCGCCTCCCACGCCGCCCTGACCGGCCTCGATTACGAGGGGCAATTCGCCGAGATCGCCGGCAACAAGACCTCCCTCGAGCAGATCACCGGCCAACCGGTCCTCTTCCTCGCCTGGCCCTACGGGGAATCCAACGGCAGCGCCATCCAGGCCGCGTCCGCGAGCGGCATCGTCGCCGCCTTCGGCCTCGGCGGCACCGCCGCCCAGGTCGGCGCCCTCGCCCCCTACCACATCCCCCGGATCATGATCGCCGTCGAGGACGACCTTGCCTCCTTCGCCGCGAAGGTGGCGTGGTATTGACCGCGGGGGACTGACGGCGAGCCGCGAGCGCCCACGGCCGGTGGCGAGAGCAGCGAGCGAGGAGCGCGTCCTGCTGACGAGACGATAACTACTATAGAATGAGCGAGACGAGATTCGCCCCGCCGAGGAAGCGCGAACCGATGGCCCACGTCGCCGAACCGCAACTGTCCCTCTACGACTTCACCATCGCCGTCGCGGGGCCATCGACAGACGAAATCGCGTTGCCCGCCGAGGACAACAGGCCGCAGGCCTTGAGCGCTCTCCTGGCGGCCAACGCGCACTATCGGACCGTCGCCTGGCCACCCGCCTTCGCTGCCACCGAACACGAGCTGCGTTTGGGCGACGCCCGCGACCTCTCCTGGTTGCCCGACGAGTCGGTCCACCTCATCGTCACCTCCCCGCCCTACTGGACGCTCAAGCAGTACCGGGCGGACAACCCCGATCAGATGGGCGACATCGCGGACTACGAGGCGTTCCTGGCCGAGCTCGATCAGGTCTGGCGCGAGTGCGCCCGCGTCCTCGTCGGCGGCGGTCGCATCTGCTGCGTCGTCGGCGACGTCTGCATCCCCCGGAAGAAGGGCGGTCGCCACCTGGTGATGCCGCTCCACTCCGACATCCAGGTCCGCGCCCGCGGTCTCGGCCTCGACTGCTTGACCCCGATCATCTGGCACAAGATCGCCAACGGCGTCACCGAAGCCTCCGGCAACGGTGCCGGCTTCTACGGCAAGCCGTACCAACCGGGCGCGATCATCAAGAACGACGTCGAATACCTCCTCTTCCTCCGCAAAGGCGGCCGTTACCGCTCGCCGACGCCGCTTCAGAAGGCCCTCTCGATGCTGACACGGGAGGAGATGCAGGGCTGGATGCGGTCGATCTGGACCGACATCCGCGGCACCTCGACCCGCAACGGCCACCCTGCCCCCTACCCGACCGAGCTCGCGGAACGATTGATCCGGATGTTCTCGTTCGCCGGCGACACCGTGCTCGACCCCTTCGTCGGCACCGGCTCGACCTCGCTCGCGGCCCTCAACGCGGGGCGCAACTCGCTCGGGAGCGACATCGAGCCCGCCTACCTTATCGCGGCCTATGAGAAGCTCGGCACCGCGAGCAACGCCCCCAGGGCGACCGGCGCCGTCAGGAGTTCGGTGTGCCGTACCGGCTTTTGACCGAGTTCGAGAACCTCTTCCGGGGAAAACCGTACCGGCACCGCTCTTCCACCCAGGGCGATGTCGTTGCCACGCTCCTCTACGAGGACCTGGTCGGGCTCGGTCGTTCGTCTTCGCAGAAGCTTGTCACGCGAATTCACGCCCATGATCGCATCCTCGCTACGACCAACCTCCGTCGAGGCGTCAAGGCGCGTCGCGGCGATGGTACGTTCGGGGAGCCGGTGCCGGGAGAGCCAACCCTCGTCGATCCAGGGTTCGAAGTGGCACGAGGTATGGTGGCGACGATTGAGATCGGAGTCGAAGTCAAGATCATGCAGAAGGCGATGATCAAGCAAATTGACCGGGTGATCGGGGATCTTCAGAAGCAGGTAGTGCATTTTCAACGGGGCGGAGGCAATCCTCTCGGGATCGCCGTCATCGGCATCAATCAGGCGCCTTTCACCGTCGGATACGAAGCCGATCGCAGCTATCGGACCGATGGCACGAAACATCGTCACCCGGTACAGGAAGCGGCAGAAGCAGAGCGCCGTCTCCGCGCGCTGGCGGCACCTGCCTACGACTCATTCGTCGTGCTCAAGTATGTCGTCACGAACAACGATCCGTTCGACTTTGCTTGGGTGAACCTCAGGGAAACCGAGCAGGATTACGGTGCCGAACTTGTAAGGATCAGCCGCCTCTACGACCAGCGGTTCTAGACCCCGGCGCCCCGCCAGCTGCTCCCGCTTCCGCGCCCGCCCCCGACGGGCACCGCCGGAATGGTGCACCGGCCCCCGGTTGACGCCGCCTCGACCATCGGCAGCGAGCGGACGCCGCTAGCCCCGGCTCCCCGCCAGCCGCTCCCGCTTCCGCGCCCGCTCGTCCGCCGACAGCAACCGCTTGCGCAACCGCCACCCCCGCGGCGTCACCTCCAGCAGCTCGTCGTCGGCCAAGAAATCGAGCGCCTGCTCCAGGCTCAGGTCGACCGGCGGCGTCAACTGGACCCCGATGTCCTTGGTCGAGGCCCGCATGTTGGTCAGCTTCTTCGCCCGGCACACGTTCTCCCCCAGATCGCCCCGGAAGCCGCATGGAGTGGAGCGAGGCGTCACCCGGTCGCATCGGTCTTTGACGAGCACCACGTTAGCGAGCAGACAACTCCCGGAGGATCCGGCGTGCCAGCCGCACGGCGTTCTGGGCTTCGATCGAGCAGTTCGGGATCGGTGCCGGCTCGTAGTCAGCTCGGCGCCGCGCCCGGCGAAGCCGGATTCCCTGGGTTCCAATCCATTGCAACCGCCGATCAGCACCTGCTCCGAAGAACCAGTCCCATACCAGAGCGTGATCGACGCCGGTGCGAGTCAGACGCTGGCCCCGTGCGCAGACGTAGGCGCTCGCTCCGTGGAAGGCAGCGTAATAGGCTCGGCTGATCGCGGTTCGCTCGGCCCCGACGTCCGCCCGACGCTCGACGAGTTCCTCCGCCAGCACGATGAACTGCTCCCAATCGAAACCCGCCACGGCTAGACGTACTCCAAGCCAAAGAGCAGCTTCGATCCGGTCTGGTGGAGGATGTCCAGCCACCAATCCTGGTCGAACCGATCAAGGGCCGCCAAGGCGGCGTCAGCATCGAGATCGGTTTGGATCAAGGCGACCAGTTCGGGACGGCCATCCCCTTCCTGCGCCCACTCCACCACCAAGACCAACGGCACGTCGGGGCCGAAATAGCGCGGCACGATGTCGGCCGCCGTCAACAGCGGATCGATCACCTCGGGGTGGTGCCAGACGAACGCGGCCACCTCCTCCGGGTTTCGCAACGCGTAGCTTTGGCCGAGCCGATCCAGGTCGGGCTGGGAGGCCGTAGTCGGGAGGATCGTCGCAACCTTCGACACCATCGCTCGTCCCTCCTCCGTCCTCTGGTCCACGGGCACCGGTGGAATGCTACACTCGCCCCCGTCAGCCCCAGCCTCGACCGTCGGACCCATGCGGACGCCGCTAGCTCCGACTCCCCGCCAGCTGCTCCCGCTTCCGCGCCCGCCCCCGCTGGTCCGCCGACAGCAGCCGCTTGCGCAGCCGCCACCCCTTCGGCGTCACCTCCAGCAGCTCGTCGTCGGCCAAGAAATCGAGCGCCTGCTCCAGGCTGAGGTCGACCGCCGGCGTCAGCTGGACCCCGATGTCCTTGGTCGAGGCCCGCATGTTCGTCAGCTTCTTCGCCCGGCAGACGTTGACCCCCAGGTCCCCCTGCCGCGGGTGCTGGCCGACGATCATCCCCTCGTAGACCTCCGTCCCCGGCTCAACGAAGGTGCTCCCCCGCTCCTGCGAGTTCGCCAACCCGTGCGCCAGCGCCGGCCCCGCCTCCGTCGCCACCAGCGCCCCCGACCGGGTCGAGACGATCGGCCCCTGCCACGGCTCGTACCCGATCAGCCGCGAGCCGAGCACCCCGTTCCCCTTCGTCGCCGTCAAGAACGCGTTCCGCAGCCCGATCAACCCCCGCGTCGGGATCGCGTACTCCAGCCGCACGTTCCCCCGCCCGTCGTTGACCATGTCGACCAGCCGCGCCCGCCGCCCCCCCACCAGCTCCGTCACCACCCCGACGAACGCCTCGGTGGTGTCGATCGTCAGCGCCTCGACCGGCTCCTGGGTCCGCCCCTCGACCTGCCGGGTGATCACCTCGGGCCGCGACACCTGGAGCTCGTACCCCTCCCGCCGCAGCGTCTCGATCAGGATCGACAGGTGCAGCTCCCCCCGCCCCGAGACGGCGAAGACGTCCGGCTGCGCGGTCGGCTCCACCCGCAGCGACAGGTTCGTCTCCACCTCCCGGTCGAGCCGCTCCTTGATCTGGCGCGAGGTCGAGAACTTCCCCTCCCGCCCCGCCAGCGGCGAGGTGTTGACGCCGAAGGTCAGGCGCAGCGTCGGCTCCTCGATCACGATCACGGCCAGCGCCTCCGGCCGCCCCGGGTCGGCCAGCGTCGCCCCGATCTTCGCCTCCGCGAACCCGGCCAGGGCGACGATCTCCCCCGCCCCCGCCTCAGCCACCTCACGCCGCGTCAGGCCCTCGAAGACCGCGAGCGACGTCACCCGCTGCCGCGTCTCCCCCCCGTCGGCGTCGAGCTGGAGCAGCGGGTCGCCGACCCGGATCACCCCCCGGTTCACCCGCCCGATCGCGATCCGCCCCCGGTGGTTGTCGTAGTCGAGCGACGCCACCAGCAGCTGGGCCGGCCCCGCCTGGTCGACCGTTGGCGGCGGCACCTCGGCCACGATCGCCTCGAACAAGGGTCGCAGGTCGGGCGCCAGCTTCGCCGGGTCGGCCTCGGTCCCCGCCCGCCCGTCGCGGGCGACGGCGAAGAGGACCGGGAACTCGAGTTGCTCGGCGTCGGTCGCGAGCTCCAGGAAGAGATCCTGCACCTGAGAGACCACCTCGTCGATCCGGGCCGCCGGCCGGTCGATCTTGTTGACGACGACGATCGGCCGCAGCCCCCGCTCCAGGGCGCGAGCGAGCACGGTCCGCGTCTGCGGCATCGGTCCCTCGACCGCGTCGACCAGCAGCAGGCAGCCGTCGGCCATGTTCAGCACCCGCTCGACCTCGCCCCCGAAGTCGGCGTGGCCGGGGGTGTCGATGATGTTGATCTTGATCCCGGCGTAGACGACCGCGGTGTTCTTGGCCAGGATCGTGATCCCCCGCTCCCGCTCCAGGTCGGTGGAGTCCATCACCCGGGCAGCGACGTCCTGGTTCTCTCGAAACACACCCGACTGCCAGAGCATGGCGTCGACCAGCGTGGTCTTGCCGTGGTCGAC
>JBBSNJ010000071.1:0-8997 GCA_038232775.1 Thermomicrobiales bacterium | reverse complement strand
CGACGGCGTCAACGACGCCCCCGCGCTGGCCCAGGCCGACGTCGGGGTGGCGATGGGCGCCGCCGGCAGCGCCGTCGCCGTCGAGGCCGCCCACGTCGCCCTCCTGCGGGACGATTGGAGCCTGGTGCCGGAGCTCTTCCGGCTCGCCCGCCGCACGATGCGGGTGGTGAAGCTGAACCTCGCCTTCACCGCCGCCTACAACGTCGTCGGGCTCTCGCTCGCCGCCTTCGGCTACCTCCCCCCGATCCTGGCCGCGGCCGCCCAAGGGCTGCCCGACCTCGGCATCCTGGCGAACTCGGCCCGGCTGCTGCGGCTCCCGGCCAGTAGGCGGCCGCGATGAGCGGGCGGTCGGGCTGGGTTATTGGGGACCGGGAGCGATGAACGCCCGGCGCCCCTTCGTCTCCGGCATCGGGCTGCTCGGCGTCCTGGCGTGGTGGCTCTTGCGGCGGGTACGCGACGAGTACGCGACGGAGCGGCGCTTGACCCTGGCCACCTCCGGCGCGGCCGACGCGCTGTACGCGCTCCACGCCGCGCTGACGCTCCTCGCCGCTCGCCGGCACCAACTCGCAACCACCGGCACCGTCGCCGTGATCGCCAGGGTGTGCGGGCTGCTGCTGGCGGTTCTCGGCCACGTCCTGTTTCTCGCCGGGCTGCGGGAGATGCGGTCGCCGTCGACCATCTCCGGGCTCGCCACGGACGGATTGGTGACGACCGGCGTCTATCGCCGGAGCCGCAATCCTTAGCTCACCGGTTGGGGAATGGCGCTGAGCGGTCTGGCCCTCGCCGGCCGCTCGATTCCAGCGCTCGGCCTGACCGCGCTCTATTGGAGCGTGACCGCGCACTACCTCCGGATCGAAGAGGAGTTCTTGGCGACCGTCAACGGGGAGCGCGACCGCCGCTACCGGTCGGCGACGCCGCGCTTCGTTCGGCCTCCCGTCGGCGGGGATCTCTTTGGCGCCGTCGCACGCCCGTCGACATCCGCGACGCCTCGCCCCTCGTCGCCGCCCGATCTCTCCTCGACGTCCATGGCCGTGCCTCCGCCGCCGACCCGAACAGGGTGGAGCTGACGTCGGTCTCGGCGTTCGGAACCTGCCGGCATATCGGGCTCCTGGCGATGCTCCTCAGTCAGTAGGAGCGAGCCGTGACGAGGGCACGCCGACGACCCGTCGTCCTGCCCAGCGCGCGGGGTTGAGCGGGAAGGACCGTGGGGAAGCGGAAGTCACTCTTTCGTTGTTGCCCTGGTTGCCCTGGTTGCCCTATGCCTGCTGCTCCCTAGGTTTCAGCTTCGTCACGATCCAAGAGACCCCGTGAGCGTAGTACCCCCCGTTCCTCTGCTATTCTATCCCCCCAGGGGGGATAGAATAGCCTGGTCTTGGCCGGCGTTCGCGGCCCCCGTGCCGGTCATGGAGGGTTGCGATGGCTGCCTTGCCTTCTCCGCCGACGGCATCGGGGCGCGGCTCCAGCCGCCCACACGCCGTTGTCAACCGCGTCATCCCGCTCATCCTGCGGACGCCGATCGCCCACCGCTTGCTGAGCGGCGAGCTGATGCTGGTGACCTTCACCGGCCGGACCAGCGGCCGGCGGTTCACGACGCCGGTGACCTACCTGCCGACCGCCGACGGCGTCCTCTTCTTCAGCAGCCAACGCTGGTGGCGCAACTTGCGCGGGGGTGCTCCGGTCACTCTGCGGCTCCGCGGGGGGACGGTCGAGGGGAGAGCCTTGCCGGTCGAAGATCGTGCGTCGGTGGAGCGAGAAGCCCGCGCCTATCTGGCCCGGCGCGGCGTGGCGAAAGCGGGCCGCATCGTTCTCCGGCTCGATCCGAGCCGAGCCCCGACCGACGAGGAGTTGTCCGATGCCAGCCGAGACCACGTCGTCGTCAAGGTGGCATTGGGGTAAGTGTCATGCGGCGCGAACGCTTCTCGCGAATGGGGACCAAGGAGACGGGATGCCGCACGAGGACGCGAGCAATCATGGTCACCGGCACCAGCACACGAAGCAGGTTACCAATCAGCTCGCCCGCACCGCCGGTCACGTCGCCTCGATCAAGCGGATGGTCGAGGACGGGCGGCCGTGCGCCGACGTGCTGATCCAACTCGGCGCCGTCCGCGCTGCCGTCGATCGGGCGGCCAAGCTGGTCCTCGAGGATCACCTGGAGTCGTGCCTGCGGGGCGCGGCCAGCCAGGGCGTGGCCGATGAGGAATGGGCCAACCTGAAGCGGGCGCTCGACACGTTCGTCCGATAAGCAGGGAGGGAGACCGGAAGATGTCGCGACACGACCAAGCCAACCACGCTCACGGGCACGAGCGTGACCACGACCACGGCGGCGGCGCTCACCAGCACTCCGCCCAGGGAGGTCACGATTATGGCCACGGTCACGGTGAGGGTCACGACCACGGCACCGGCCTCCTCGGCTGGGTGCGCGGCACCTTCGCCCACTCCCACGATGTCCACGAAAAGGTCGACGACGTCATGGAGTCGCACGAGCGCGGCTTCTGGGCGACCAAGTGGGCGCTCGTCAGCCTGGGCATCACCACGGTGATCCAGGTCGTGATCGTCTGGTTCTCCGGGTCAACCGCCCTCTTCGCCGACACGGTCCACAACCTCGGCGACGGCGCCAACTCGATCCCCCTGCTCCTCGCCTTCGCCCTCCAGCGCCGGGGCCGCTCCCGCTCCTTTACCTACGGCTGTGGCCGCACCGAAGACCTCGCCGGCGTCATCATCGTCGCCTTGATCGCCGTGTCGGCCGCCGTCGCCGGTTGGGAGTCGATCCGCAAGATCCTTAACCCCGAGCCGATCAGCCACCTCTGGTGGGTCGCCGCCGCCGCCCTCGTCGGCTTCGTCGGCAACGAGCTGGTCGCCCTCCTCCAGATCCGGACCGGCCAGCAGATCGGCTCCGCCGCCTTGGTCGCCGACGGCCAGCACGCCCGGATCGACGGCTTCACCTCCCTGGCCGTCCTCCTCGGGGTCGGCGGGGTCGCCCTCGGCTTGCCGATCCTCGACCCGATCATCGGCCTCCTGATCACCGCCGCCATCCTCTGGATCCTGAAGGATGCCGGGACCGCCGTCTTCCGCCGCCTGCTCGACGGCATCGAGCCGGAGATCTTGGCCCAGATCGAGCACGCCCCGCTCCACGTCGAAGGGGTACAAGGGGTCCACCAAGCCCGCGCCCGCTGGCTCGGCCACCGGGTCCAGGCCGATCTCCACCTGACCGTCGATCGCCGCCTCTCGGTGGCCGAGGCGCACGCCATCGGCGACCGCGTGCAGCGTGCCCTGCGCGACCAGGTCCCCGCCTTCGGCGAGGCCACGATCCACGTCTGCCCCTGTTCCCACCCAGAGCCGGCGGGGGCTGCTGCTGACTGAGAAGGGTCGCTTGGCCCCAATCCGCCCGGCCGTCTAGGTGCGACGAGCGGCCACCGACCGTGGGCGCCAAGGAGGGTATGACGGGGTTTGTCCCAGAACCGGTCGAGGATGCACTCGGCGGAGCCGTGAGTGGACGAGTCAACTCCCGTCCGCTCAGACGTCGCCATCGAACGCCGTCCCTTTCGGCGGTGCCGACCTCATGCGGACGACGACCCGCTCGGGCAACAGCCGGAAGAGCGCCCGCTTCGCCAGCATCGCGTGGGGGCGCCCGTCGAGGGCGAAGCGGGCCATCCTGACCGTCTGCTGTTGGAGCAACTCGATCGCGGGCCGCAGCGCCGCCTCGTAGCGGGCGAAGACGGCGGCGTGATCGGGGCCGTCGGCGATTTCTTGCGCGAGGGTGTAGGCGCCCCGCATCGCCTTGCCGCCGCCGGCGCCCAGCATCGGCGAGAGCGCCCAGGCAGCATCGCCGAGGAGCACGACGCGGCCGGCGCTCCAGCGCGGCAGGATAACCTGCGCCACGTCGTCGCAGTAGACGAGAGAGGGGTCGGGAATCGCGGCGATCATGGCCCGCGGCACGGCGGGGGCAGCGGCGAAGCGCTCCAGCAGCACGGCGAGACGCTCCTCCGGGGGCGGCACCCGGCCGTCGGGGAGGGAGGGATAGACGAAGATGGCGGCGAGGACATCCGAGGCGAGGGACGTCAACTCGACGTAGCGGCCGGGGACGAACCACTCGTTGACGGTAAAAGGGGCGATTCCCAGCTCCCGCAGCAGAGGCTCGACCCCTTCAAGTACGACTGTCATCAGACCGTAGCCGAGCGGGCGGCGATGATCCCCCTGGAAAGCGAGGCCGCGGACGGCGGAATCGACGCCGTCGGCGCCGACAACGAGGTCATAGCGCTCCTTTCGCCCGTCGGTGAAGACGACCTCGACCCCAGCCGCGGACTCGTCCAGCGAGCGGACGGTTGTCCCGAACCGGAGACTGACGCTCCCCGGTACAGCGTCGACCAGGACGCGGTGCCAGTCCGCGCGGCGCACCGTCAGCGTTCCGCCCTGGAGGTTGTGGGCGGGCCGGAGGTCGAAGCCGCGGATCGGTTTTCCCGCGCTGTCGTGCAGCACCTGGCGTTCCTGGCAGAAAGCGAGGCGCCGCAGTTCGCTGGCGATCCCCATCTCCTTGGCGACCTGTAGCCCCTCGCCGTAGATCGTCGTCATTGATCCGATCGGGCGGTAGGTGGCTACCCGCTCGATCACCTCCACGTCAAATCCCCGCCGGTCGAGCCAGGAGGCGAACGTCAACCCCGCGATCCCGCCGCCGACCACCAATACGTCCATTCTTCGGCTCCTCTCGCGTCATGCCTGTTTGCTACCCCACTCACCCGGTCTTGAATGGGTCCGCGGCGACGGCGGCCGGCGTTCGGGCCGAGGGGCGGCTATCCGCTGGTAGCGGCAGCGCCAGCAGGAGACCGGCGACGCAGAGCACGCCACCGGCCAGGAAGGGCAACCCGGGATCGAGCGCGAAGAGACCGCCGGCGGCGAGCGGGCCGAGGAGCCGTCCTGCACCGGTGACCCCTTGGGCGAGACCGAGCACCGTTCCCTGCATCTCTGCGGGCGCGGCGAACGAGAGGAGGGTCGGCACGCTCGGGGAGACCAGCCCGATACCGATGGCGACCACCCCGAGTGCCGCGAAGAGCGGTCCGAGTCCAGCACCGAGGGGAATTAACGCGAGTCCGCCACCGAGCAGGGCGAGGCCGGCGAGGAGCAACCGACGTTCCCCGAACCGCTCGGCAAGGCGGCCGACGAGACCGAGCTGGACCAGGGCGACGACGCCGCCGAGGGCGGCGAAGCTCAAGCCGTTCTCGGTTACTCCCCAGCCGAATGAGCGTTGACTGAAGAGGGCGAAGACGGTCTCCATCGCCATCGTGCCGGTGGTGAAGAGCAGGCTCACCGCCGCCAGCCGGCGGATCGCGACGCGGGTCAGCAACCGGCCCCAAACGGGGAGCTTCGCTGTGGCCGAGTTGGCCACGAGGGCGTCGCGGCGGCGGGTCTCCGGCAGCATGACCTTGACCAGCGCCGCGTTGACGAGCGCCAGTACCGCGGCGCCCCAGAACGGGACCGCCGGTCCCAGCCCGGCGAGGAGGCCGCCGGCGGCGGGGCCAACAACGTGGCCGAGCCCGATCGCGGCACCGACCACGCCCATCGCCCGCGCTCGCCCGGCCGGCGACGTGACGTCGGCGGCGACGGCCTGGGCGGCGCCCACGTCCGACGCGCCGAGGCCGCCGACGAGCCGAGCCAGGAAGAGGGCGGGCAGCGAGGTCGCGAGGGCGGTCAACCCGAAGGAGACGGCCGAGAGGAGGAGGGAGGCGAAGATCACCTGTTTCCGGCCTCGACGATCGGAGATCGCCCCGAGGACGGGCGTAAACGCCAGTTGGGCGAGAGCATAGGAGGTTGCCAAGGCGCCGATCGCTACCGGGCCGGCGCCGAGCGCCTCGGCCCAGAAAGGGAGAAGCGGGATCACCAAGGTCAGCCCCACGAAGTCGAGGAAGAGCGTCGAGGCAATCAAGGCCAGCGTGGCCCGTTCGACTGGCGGTTCGGGTTGATGGAGCATCGCCGTCTCCTTAACGAGTCAATCCTGACCTAAAGGAAGGCGAATGTGGCGTTCGTCCGTTGGCCGGTATCGGAGCCGCTGGTCAGATCGGAGTGGGATGGAGCGTGTGGACCTCTGGACCGACGCCGGATCGGCGAAGGCGGATGAGTGTCCGATCGATCCAAGACAACTCGGCATCGAGCAACGCGAAGGTGTGGTCGTCCACAATCAGGTGGGCGGTGCGGTCCGCTTTGCTCTGGGACGCCCGCTGCGTTTGGAGACGCTCCCGTGTTGAGGCGATCATCGCCCGGCGGCGCTCCAGCAACTCGATCACCTCACTCGTGGAAAGGTGATGGAGGAAAAAAATGCTGACATCGACCTCGCTCGCGACCGGGACGAACGACGCCAACGACTCGCGTAGCAGATCGAAGAAGCGTCCCCGCCCGGCCTCGGTGATACGGTACACGTCCCGCTCGCGAGGGGCGATCGCGGCGTGGCCGCGGCCGGGACCGGGCGCGTCGACGGTCTCCGCGCGCAGATCGAGGCAGCCGTCCGCCACCAATCGGTCGAGCTGGTAATACATCGTCGGCTTTTTCAGGGCGGCGGCGAAGATGTCGTGGTGCCCCTCGATCACCTCCCGCAGTTGTTGGCCGTACATTGGCCGCTCCATCACGAGCCCAAGCAGGAGCACCTGCTTTTGGCTCGCCCCGCCGCCGTCCGACGCCACCCGTATCTCCTTCTAGTCAAACCTGACCCAATAATGGGACGAGCTGGATCGGGTGTCAATCGGGTCGCCACCATCCGGTCCGGCAGTCGTACCGAATGGCGCTGGCGCGCGGACCGTGCTCCGGTGCTGACCCGGCCAGTTACGCCGCCACCAGCAGCGCGGTCAGGTACATGACGGCGATGCCGGCCGCAACGCCGCCGAAGACCGGCCAGGTGACGGCTGGCTCGCCGTGCCGCGCTTGGCCGCGCCGGATCAGGCGGCCGACCTCGACCACGACCTGGAGGATGGCGCCGATGCCGACGGCGAGGAAGATGGTCGTCCAGAACGGCGAGTAGACGAAGGCTCCGATCCAGGTGCCAACGATCGCCGGCGCCCCGGCCAGCGCCGCCAGCCCGGCGAAGTGGGCCAACTTTGGCCGCTCGCCGACGACCGGGGCGGCGATGCCGATCCCCTCGGTCACGTTGTGGAGGGTGAAGCCGAGGATCAAGAAGACCCCCAGCGCCGCCTCGCCGAGGGCGAAGGCGGCCCCGATCGCCAGCCCCTCGCCCAGGTTGTGGAGCCCGATGCCGAGCGCGATCTGGTACGCGAGCGCCAGCCGACCCGACCCTGACCCTCGCCGCCGCACGGAGGCGCCGACGACCGAGAGGAACGCCGCCGTCAACAGCGCCAGCAGCGGCACCAGCACCGGGGCGTCGAGCGAGCCGGCGACACCGGCGGCGATCTCCTGGGCGGCGTCCCACATGTCGATCACCAGGAAGAGGAGAAGGCCGATCGTCAGCGCCAGCACGAAGTGCATGGCGCGCCGGCCGAGCCGGCGGAGGAAGGGATACCAGGCCAGCCCGAGCGCCACCGGGACGATGCCGACGTAGAGACCGACCAGGCCGAAGCGGAGCACGCTGGCGCGGTCCGGCGCCGGGCTGGCGACCGCCACCGCCACCTCCGCCGGGAAGACGACCCCGGTCGAGCTGACGAGGGCGATCGCGTGCGCCTCGTCTTGCACCCAGGGATAGGGGATGGCGACCGTCGCCGTGCGGAGCCGGGCGAGGGGGCCGGGAGGATCGACCGCGAACTGCCAGTAGGCGTCGTCGACCTGCACCTGGGCGATCGTGATCGGGTCCGGCCCGTCGTTGACGACCGAAAGTTCGATCAGCCCCGGCTCCGGCAAACGGACCCGCTCGACGGCGAGGGTTTCGATCGGCGGCAGCGAGCGCTCGCCCAGCCCGGCATCGGTGCGGACGATCAGGGCGATGACGCCGGCGAGCAGCAGCAGCGGCAGCAGCGCCAGGGCGAGCGAGCCGGGGCCGAAGCGGTCGCGCTCCGGCTCCCGCTCGGCGATGGCCGAGGGGGCGGCGGGGAGCGCGGGGGATGGGGGAAGGATGATCTGGGCCATCGGTCGCTGCCTCTCTCGCGCGTCAGCGGACGTCGAAGACGCCCATCCAGCCGAGTTCGGCGAACTCGGAGACGTGGGCGTGGAACATGTACTGTCCCGGCTCGTGCTCGGCGAAGCTGAACTCCAGGATGCCGCGCTGCCCCTGCGCCTGCATGATCGTATCGACGCCGCGCAGGGTCGGTTCGAGCTGCGTGCCGGGGTCGTAGTAGTCGAAGAAGTTGGCGTGGAGATGGAACGAGTTGATCAGGTCGAACTCGGTGACGTTGACCAAGTAGACGCGGACCGGCCGCGCTCGGTCGACCACCAGAGGGTGCTTCATGTAGTGGAAGGCGACGCTGTTGACGGCGTAGACCTCGTTTTCACCGTCGAACGTGGTGTCGAAGGCGTTCATGGCCATCACGAACTCTTGCCAGGCTGCCGATTCCGGGTGGTCGGGGTGGCGGCTCTTGGCGCGGTCGCCCCGGCGGGCCGGGTCGGGGTTGACGATGTAGGCGCCGTAGAGCCCTTTGTGGATGTGGCGCTTGAGGGGCGCGGCGTGGCAGTGGTAGAGGTGGCAGCCGAACGGCTTGGCCTCGAACTCGTAGGTGTGCTCGTCGCCGACCGCGATCTCGCCCCGGCCGATTCCGGTCACGCCATCTTGATAGGCGCTGTGGATGCCGTGGAAGTGGATCGTGTGGGGATGGCTGCCGGCATTGACGAAGTGGACGCGCAGCCTGTCCCCCTCGTTCGCCCGCAGCGTCGGCCCGGGCACCCGGCCGTTGTAGGTCCAGGCCGGCAAGAAGAGTCCGGGGGCGATCTCGATCTCCTTATCGAAGGCGACGATGTTCCACTCGCGGACGACGGTGCCGTCCCCCATCGTCGTCGCCTCGCCGTAGTCGAACTCCGTCACCAGCACCGAGGGGTCGAACCCCATGCGGGCGACGTCGACGTCGCCGACGG
>JBBSNJ010000070.1:0-9073 GCA_038232775.1 Thermomicrobiales bacterium | reverse complement strand
TGGGGGCCCCTCGCCCTGGCACAAACCGGGGTTGTCGCGGGGCCATTTCACTGGGGTTTTTGGGAAGTTTCTAAAAATTTTTTTGTTTTTTGGGTTCTATAACTGTCACGTGGGGGGGTGGGGGGGGGGGGGGTGGGGGGGGGGGGGGGGGGGGGCCCCCCCGCGCGGGGGGGGGGGCGGGCGCGGCCGGGGAAGCGGTCGCGGACCTCGCGGGCGCGGTCGGTGGCGTCGGTGGCGCGGTAGTCCTCCATCAGGATGACGCGGTCGGCGACGTCGAGGTAGTCGCCGACGCCGCCGACGACGACGATGGTCGAGATGCCGAGCGCCCGGTGGAGGGGGCGGACGAGGTCGATGAAGGGGGCGATCGGCTCCTTGCGGACGAGCGCCCGCATCCGCTCGTCGCGGACCATGAAGTTGGTGGCGCTGGTGTCCTCGTCGACCAGGAGGAGCGAGGTGCCGACCTCGATCGCCTCGGCGATGTTGGCGGCCTGGGAGGTCGAGCCGGAGGCGTTCGGGGTCGAGAAGTCGTCGGTTGGCTTGCCGCCGGGCAGCTCGCCGATCATCGCCGAGATGTCGACGCCGGAGACGCTGCGCCCGTCCTCGGCCCGGATCACGACCGCGTCGGCGCGGGCGACGACCAGCTCGCGGCCGTCGCCGGCGGCGTGGTCGTAGACGCCCCAGGCGAGGGCGGCGAGGAGGGTGCTCTTGCCGTGGAAGCCACCGCCGACGACGACCGTCACCCCCTCGGGGATGCCCATCCCGGCGACCCGGCCCCGGTTCGGCAGATCGACCTCGACCCGCAGCTCGGGCGGCGAGGCGAAGGGGACGGCGCCCTGGCGCAGCGGACGGTCGCTGGCGCCGCTCTCGCGGGGGAGGATGGCGCCGTCGGCGACGAAGGCGACCAGTCCGAGGCCGGGCAGCAGCCCGCGCAGGTGGCGGGCGGCCTCGACCGCCTCGACGTGGCGGCGGGCGGCCTCGGGATCGACCCCGTCCGGGGTCAGGCCGCGGCGGACGACGGTCGGCAGCTCGTCGAGGAGGACGGCGCGGGCGGCGGCGGCGTCGACCGTCCGGCCGCGGGCGGGGAGGCCGACGGCGAGGCGGGCTTCGATCCCGTCGGGGGCGACGACGACGGCGGTCCGGGGCAGCACCTTCTGGGAGGGGCGCTGGACCTCGACCTCGCCGCTGCCGCCGGTGCCCCGGTTGCCGCGGACGGCGTCTTGGACGGCGGCGGCGAGCCCCCGGTTGAGAAAGTCCTCGAAGGCGACGCGGCGGACGGGCGAGGCGAAGAGGCTCGGGTCGAACGGGTTGTCGTGGGTGCGGACGCGGATCAGCGAGGGGGGGGCGAAGGGGTCGGGCTGGACGCGGTCGACGGTGAGGGTGAAGTCTCCCAGGTCGTAGGAGCCGACGAGGTCGCGGTAGGCGGGGTAGCCGCGGCGGTCGATCCGGTCGAGGGTGGCGGCCAGGCGTTGGCGGGACATGGGGCCTTCCGGGGTGGGGCGGCACGGGTGGCGATCGTCGGCAGTCCGCAGGTTGTCGGCCACGGCGAGGCCCTCACCCCGGGCCGCTCTCCCGTGCGCGAGAGAGCGGTTCTAGGGAGAGAAGGCTTGCCCCGCCGCCGATGGAGAGCATGGGAGTGAGGGCGACCTAAGGCTCGCGGCTGAGGCGGTAGAAGTCGTAGGTGCCGATGTTGATCGGGTTGAGGACGAGGCCGGCGACGTCCTGGCGGAGGGCGGTCTCCTGGACCCCCTGCGAGATGTAGATCGCGGCCGGGTCGTCGCGGGTGACGAGCTGCTGGGCCTCGGCGACGGCGCCCTCGTAGGCGGCGGGGTCTGGGGCGTCCTTCGCCTCCTGCAGCAGGTCGTCGACGCGCGGGTTGCAGTAGAGACCGCCGTTGCCGCCGCCGGCGCCCGACTCGCAGGCGACGATCGGGTAGAGCTGGTTCCAGGCGTCGTTGTAGTCGGGCCACCAGCTCCAGGCCATCACGTTCGGGCGCTCGTCGGCCGGGAGGTCGCCGTAGAAGGTGTCGGTGAAGGTGGGGGTGTCGACCGCTTCGAGGGTGAGGCGGATGCCGGCCTGCTCGAGGTTGGCCTGGAAGAGCTGGGCGGCCGAGTTGGTCAGCGGGGCGCCGGTCTCGAGCATGAAGGTCAGCTCGGTCCCCTCGTCGAGGCCGGCGGCGGCGAAGAGCTCCTTCGCCTTGGCGATGTCGGTCGAATAGACGAAGGTGTCGGGGTTGAAGCCCGCCACCGTCTCGGCGACCGGCCCGACGGCGCGCTCGGGGACGCCGCCGTAGACGCCGGCGATCACGTCGTCGTAGGGGAAGGCGTAGCACATCGCCTGGCGCGCCTCGGGGGTGACGAGGGCGCCACCCTGGGCGAGGACGAAGTAGCCGACGGCGGTGCTCGGGGCGCGGTCGACCCGGATGCCGGCGGCGTTCTCCAGCTCGACCAGAATCTCGGGGCTGAGCGCCTGGGCGATGTCGACCTCGCCCTGCTCCAAGAGCTGGCGGCGGGTGTTGGCCTCCTCGACCACGCGGATCACGATCCGGTCGAAGTGGTCCCCCTCCCAGCCGGCCCAGTAGCCGTCGTAGCGCTCCATCACGACCTGCTCGCCCGGCTCGAACTCGACGATCCGGTAGGGGCCGGTGCCGGTCCCCTCGGCGTTGAGGGTCAGCCATTCGTGCCCCTGGTCGCCCTCCTCCTCGTGCTCCAACACGGCGGCGACGTTGACGACCTGGACACCGAGGATGGCCGCCATCGCGGCCGGCAAGAGGGGCTGCGGTTGGCCGCAGTCGAAGACGACGGTGCGGGAGTCGGGGGCGGTGATTTGGCCGGCGTCGGGGACGAAGCGGGAGACGACGTTGACGGCGCCCATCCCCAGCGTCAGCAGCCGCTCGTAGGAGGCGCGGACCGCCTCGGCGTCGCAGGGGGAGCCGTCCTGAAAGGTAATCCCCTCGCGCAGGTGGAAGGTCCAGATGCTCTGGTCGGCGTTCGGCTCCCAGCGCTCGGCGAGGAGGCCCTCGTACTCGTCGGTCTTGTCCGCCTTGAGGCCGATCAACCCCTCGTAGGGACCGCGGACGGCGAGGGTGGAGCGTTGGTCGTACTGGGAGTGGGGGTCGAGATCGGAGGGGGAGCCGTTGACGGCGATCGTCAGCGTGCTCGGCTCGCCCTGGGCGGCGCGGGCGCGAGCGCTCGCCGCCCGGAGCGCGGGCCGACCGCCGAGCAGCGCGGCGCCGGCGCCGGCGCCCGCGATCCCCGCCTTGACGGCCGTCCGGCGCGAGAGGGCGCCGCCCAACATCTCCCGAAGTCGTGCGTCCATCTCGATCCTCCTCGTTCGCTGGTTTCGATCCTCGCCAGACGCCAGATGACGAGCAACTGACAACTGGCAACTGGCAACCGGCAACTGCGGTCTGGCGTCTGGCGTCTGGCGTCTGGCGTCTGATCAGCGGCCGACGCCGGTGACGTGGCCGGTTTCGCCGCGGCCGCCGGTCCAGCGGCTGATGACGACCTTGCTCTCGGTGAAGAAGCGGACGGCGTCGCGGCCCTGCGGGTGGAGGGCGCCGAAGAAGGAGCCCTTGGCGCCGCTGAAGGGGAAGGCGGCGACCGGGGCGGCGACGCCGACGTTGATCCCGACGTTGCCGGTCTCGACCTCGTAGCGGAACTTGCGGGCGGCGGCGCCGCTCTCGGTGAAGATCGAGGCGGCGTTGCCGTACTCGGCGTTATTGATCAGGGCGATCGCCTCGTCGAGACTGTCGACCGGCGACATACCGACGACGGGACCGAAAATCTCCTCCCGGTAGAGTTGCATCTCGGGCCGGACACCATCGAGGAGGGTCGGACCGACGAAGAACCCCTTCGGGCGCTCTGGCACGTGCGCCTCGCGGCCATCGACGACCGCCTCGGCTCCCTCGGCGACACCGTCGGTGATGGCGGCGACGATCCGGTCCCGTGCCGCCGCCGAGACGACCGGTCCCAGCTCGACCCCCAGCTCTAAACCATCGCCCAGACGCAGCGACCGCGCCGCGGTCGCGACCTGCTCCCGCGCCATGTCGTGGGCGGCGCCGACCGGGAGGACGAGCGAGTTGGCGAGACAGCGTTGCCCCGCGGCGCCGTAAAACGAGTTCATGATCGTCGAGAGGTAGGCGTCCATATTCGCGTCCGGCAAGACGACGATCGGGTTCTTGGCGCCGCCGGAGGCTTGGACCCGCTTGCCGGCGGCGGAGGCCCGGGCGTAGACGTACTCGGCAGTTTTCGTGGCGCCGACGAAGGAGATCGCTTTGACGGTCGGGTGATCGAGCAAGGCGTTGACGGCGTCCTTACCACCGTTGACGAGGTTCATCACCCCCGGCGGGAATCCGGCTTCTTCGATCAGCTCGAAGACCCGCGCCTGGACCATCGGATCGACTTCTGATGGTTTCAGGAGAAAGGTATTGCCGCAGGCGACGGCGTAGGGCCAAAACCAGAAGGCGATCATGAACGGGAAGTTGAAGGGGGTGATCGCGGCGCAGACGCCGAGTGGCTGGTAGATCACTTCCTCGTCGATGCCGCGAGCGGCGCCATCCTCGAGACCGTACCCCATCATCAGCGACGGGGTGCCGCAGGCGGTCTCGACGTTGTCGATGCCGCGCTGAATCTCACCGCGGGCGTCGTCGAGGGTTTTGCCCATCTCGGTCACGATCAAGCGGGCGAGCTCCTCGCGGTTGGCCTCGAGTAATTCCCGCAGTTTGAAGAAGTACCGCGCTCGGTCCTGGGGCGGGGTGGCGCGCCAAGCGGGGAAGGCGTCGGCCGCGGCCCGGACCGCGGTATCGACGTCGGCAGCGCTACTGAGCGGGACGTGCGCCAGGAGCTCATCGGTGGCGGGATTGCGCACCTCTTGGGACTCGGTCGCGGTGGCGTCGATCCACTCGCCGCCGACGTAGTTGCGAAGTGTCTGAACCTTCGTCTGGACCGTGCTTGCCATCGTGTCGTCACCTTTCACGTCGCTCGTCGTCCGTTGCCGTGGGTCTGGCCGGTCGTCTCGCCGTGTCGCTGTCGCTGGTGCATTTCCTATGAACCGCATTATTTCTTGTACAATACGAATCGTTCGCCTCCGTGTCAAGCGGTGGGCCGCAACGCTGACCGCGGCGGCGGCGCAGGCATGCCGCGGGCCAGGCGTGATGTCCGGGTGAGGAGGGGGAAGCATGACAGCCGGGCATGACGATGGGCGCGTGGCGCTCGACGGCGAGCTACCGCACCATTCGATTGGCGCGGCGGCACGGCTGACCGGGGTCTCGCGGGCGCTGCTGCGCCTTTGGGAACGGGAGCGGCTGATCCAACCAGCGCGGACACCGGGCGGGCACCGGCTTTACTCCAGCGACGATCTGCGACGCCTCCGCCAGATCGCCCGGCTGCGCCTGATGGATCGGCTCAACTTGGCGGCGATCCGGCGCGAGCTGGGGTCGGTCACTCCCCCGTCGCCAGCCCCGGCCAGCGAGCCCGAGCCGGGGTTGGGGGCCAGGCTGCGGGCGCTCCGGACGGAACGGAGCTGGTCGCTAGCGAACGTTGCGCGCAAATCGGGCTTGTCCGTTTCGTTTCTGAGCGCGGTCGAGCGGGGACAATCGAGCATCTCGGTCGGCAACCTGTTCAAGCTGGCGGACGCCTACGGGACGACGGTGCCGGGGCTGAATCCCGAGTATCCGGCAGAGCGGGGCGCGGTACTTCATCCGGGCGACCGTCCGCGCTACGTCGCCGGCAGCGGCCGGGTCGTCATCGAGGATCTGATTACGCGACCAGGTGCGCTCGAAGCGCAGCGGATCGAGATCCGCCCGGGGGGCGGGAGTGACGACGCCTACACCCACCCGGGCGAGGAGTTCGTCTACGTGCTCACCGGATCACTCCGGTTTTGGCTCGACGAGCGGGAGGCGTACGAGCTGGCGGCGGGCGATGCACTCACGTTCCGCAGCACCCGGCCCCACCGCTGGCTGAACGACGGCGAGGAACCGGCGACGCTCCTCTGGATTAATGTGCCGATTGTCGATCCGGCGCCGTGGGAGCGGGCGACGCGAGCGCGAGCGCGTCGTCGCCAGGATCAGGGCGAAGGGGACGACTGACGCGGGCAAGGTGCCCGTGGCGATAATATGATGATGGTTGGTGGGAGATAGTGGGCGGCGGCCGCGCGGTCGATAGTGGGAGGTGGGAGCCCTGGCCGCGCGGGATAAATCCCCGCGCTACACCGGACGAAGCCCCCTAAAGGAGGCTGAACCATAGGCCTGCTCGCTTTTTTGATGCATTCTTGAATTTCATCTCGATCACAACCTTCTTATTGTCGGCTGCATCGCTCTGATCCTCCTCGAGGAGGACGCATTGGGTGACCGCACCGGCTTACAGGTCCCCCAGCCAGCCAAGCCGCGCTTCACTGACGAACCCGTAGTTGTAGAAGGAGAAGGCGCGGGCACCAAGGTCGCGGGCGGCGGCGACCTTCGCTACCAGGTTGGCACCGTCCGAGGTGGCGGGGGCGAGGAGGCTGAGGCCGATCACCGCTTGATCGAGGCTTCCCATCAGCTCGCTCGCGAGGCGGACATCGGCGGCGATCGCTGCCGGGTCGTGGAAGTAGCCGAGGAGGATCAGCTCGTCGGCGACGGCCGGTAAAGCGCGAAGGTCCATCCCTTCGAGCCAGGCGTTGGCGGCGCCGCGGACGAAGGTCGCGACGGTCAGCGCGAGGCGGGTTTGGCTCCCGGCGAGCGCGTCGGTCTTGAGCTCGGCGACGAGGCTGGTGACGGTGTCGAGGCGCATGCGGACATAGGCGGCGAGATCGGGCCAGGCGAGGAGGAGGGCGAGGACCGGGCGCATCTCCGCGGGGTCGGCCGGGGCGAGGGCCGCCTCACTGGCAAAGCGGGCATCGAGCAAGGCGACGAGCTCGGCCCGCAGCCGGGTCCCATCGATCCCGGCGTCGCCCGCGCGGGCGAGGCAATGGGAGCAGAAGCAGAGCCCGAGCAGCAACTCTTCCACCTGGCCGAGATTGATCCCGTTGAGCTCGTGGTGATGACCATGCGTGAACCCGTGGTAGCCGGCCGACTCGAGATCGATCGTGTCCAGGTCGTGATTCGTCGCCAGATCGCGAACGAGACCCGCCAGGTAGCGCCGGACATCGGGATTGGCTGGACAGAGCGCCCAGGGGTAGCGGTCGCCAAAGAGATTCTCCTCCGCCGCGTCCGGGTGGGCTTCACCGAGGCGGGAGTTGTGGAGACCGACGGTCCAGGCGCGAACACTGATCCCTGGGCGGCGGCAGGCGGCCGCGGTTTGGTCGAGCACGTCGAGCAGCTCGGTGCGCGGGGTGACGACGGGCCGTAAGGGGGTATCGGCGTAGGAGCGGTCGTCCGGGCGAAAGTAGACGGCGGAGCCGCCGGTGAGAAAGACGCGCTCGCGGCTCCGGCGCGGCAGCAAGAACTTTGCGTTGTGGTAGCTGGCGGTGAGGCTGAGCGCGGTCAGACCCCAATCGGCGTGGGCGCGCTGGACCGTCTCGGCGATCCCGGCGTCGAGGATATCCCAGGGGTAGATCCAGAGGGCCCGCCGCTCATCCATCACTTCGCTCCCGGGGTTTCGGGTTTCGGGTTTCGGGTTTCGGGTTTCGGGGAGAAGCATACTGCCGATGGCCGGTCCTCGCTGGCACGTTCCCTTCGCCGCTGACCGCTGACAGCTGATTGCTGACTGCTGATGGCTGACTGCTGATGGCTGACGCCGTCCGGTTACAATCGGGAGACGATGAGCGGCGCGGTGCGCCACGCAAGCAGCGGGAGGAGCGGCAGGACGTGATCGATCTGTCAAGTGATACGGCAACGCGGCCGACGCCGGCGATGCGGCAATTTATGGCCGAGGCGCCGGTCGGCGACGAGCAACGGCGGGAGGACCCGACGGTCAACGAGCTGCAAGAGATGACGGCGGCACTGACTGGCAAGGCGCGGGCGTTATTTCTCCCGTCCGGCACGATGTGCAACGCGATTGCGTTTTGCCTGCACGCGGCGCGGGGGGAGGCGGTTATTCTGGAGCGCGACTCGCACCCGAACCAGTCGGAGGCGGGGGGACCGGCCTGGCTGGCGAGCGTGATGCTGCGTCCGGTCGAGGGAAAGCGGGGTGTCTTTGGCCCCGAGCAGATCATGCCGCATATTCAGGCGGGGGATACGCACATCTCGCGCTCGGCCTTGATCTCGGTTGAGAACACGACGAACAAAGGGGGCGGCAAGATCTGGTCGCTCGACGACCTGGGCGCCGTCCGGGATCTGGCGGACGCGCACGGCATGAAGGTGCATATGGACGGGGCGCGGTTGCTGAACGCGACCGTCGCCGCCGACATTCCGGCCGAGGCGTACGCGTCGACCGCCGATTCGGTCTGGATCGACCTGTCCAAGGGGCTAGGGGCGCCGGTCGGGGCGGTGCTGGCGGGCGACGAGGCATTCATCGAGCGGGCGCGGTTGCTGAAGCACCTCTTCGGCGGGGCGATGCGGCAGGCGGGGATCATTGCCGCTGGTGGAATCTACGCGCTGCGGCACCATGTCGACCGGCTGGCGGAGGACCACGCCAACGCGAAGCTGCTGGCGGACGGGTTGGCGTCGATTCCGGGTATCCGACTGCTGTACGACTCGGTTGAGACGAACATCCTGTTCTTCGACGTCTCGGACACCGGCAAGAGTTCGGGCGAGGTGGAGGCGGGGTTGAACGAGCGCGGGGTGCGGATGAACGGCTACGGCAGCCGGACGGTGATCCGGGCGGTGACGCACCTCGATGTCAGCCGCGAGGACTGCGAGCGGGCGGTGGCGGCGATGCGGGAGGTGTGTGCGTAGGGTCGGCCCCCCCGGCCCCTCAATTTTGGGGGGAGAACGATGACCTGGGTGGTGGGTCTTGGGTCTTGGGTGGTGGGAGAACGACGACGGTGGCCCCCCCGGCCCCTCAATCCCGCAGGGAGGACGATGGGCGCACGCTTCGGCTGTCGAGAGTAAATGGCGTTCAATGGATATGCGACGACCCCATCGGGTGATGGGGTCAGTCCTGTTCTTTACCGCCGGGACGGGGGCGAGCCCTGGATGACGAGAGGATGCTCTCGG
>JBBSNJ010000069.1:0-9121 GCA_038232775.1 Thermomicrobiales bacterium | reverse complement strand
GCCCGCGCCGACGAGCTGCGGGATCGCTTGCGGCGCGCGGTCGGCGAATCGGCGGCGGAGCATCGGTTGCGGACCGGCCACCTCCGCCGTCATCTCCTCCGGCTCGATCCGACCGATTCGCTCGCGCTGCGGCAGGCCGACCTCCGCCGCCTGCTCGACCGCTCGGCCCGCTCGCAGCGGTCACGGCTGGAGGCGGCGCGTTCCGATCTCGGTCTCCAGCGGGGACTGCTGCGTGCGCTCCAGCCAACGGCCGTGCTCGGACGCGGCTACGCCGTCCTGGCCGACGCGGAGACCGGCCTGCCGGTGCCCGAGGTGGGCACGACGTCGCCGGGTCGCTTGCTTCGGGCGGAGCTGGCCGATGGGACGATCGCGGCCCGCGTCGAGACGACCGAGGCAAAGGCCCCACTGGGCGCGACTAGCTCCGCCGCGGCAACGGCGGCATCAGCGTGAGCGACGGAGCCGGGCCGGCGACCCCGTTCGCCGAGTGGGAGTGGGCGCTGACGGAGGGGAGCTTCGAGGAGGTTTTCGCCACCCTAGAGGCGGTCGTCGATCGCCTCGAGGCGGGCCGCCTGCCGCTGGCGGAGTCGGTCGCCAGCTTCGAGCTCGGGATGCGCCTGGCCGACCGGTGCGAAGGGATCCTGGGCGAGGCAGAACTCCGAATCAGCCGTCTGGAGGAGACGATCGACCACTTCTCCCCGGCCGACCCTCCGGACCGGGGGTAGGCGCGTGACCGACGACCGCGGAACGTTCCGGAGCGACCGACCCCTGCCGGTCGGCAAGCTCCCTCCCGCGCTGCTGGGCCGGTTGCTGACCTCCTACGCGCCGGACGATCCGGCCCTGATCGTCGGCCCGGGGATCGGGCGGGACGCGGCGGCGCTCGCGGTCGGGGGCACCGTGCTGGTGGCCAAGACCGATCCGATCACGTTCGCGAGCCGGGACGCCGCGGCCTATCTGGTGGAGGTCAACGCCAACGACATCGCCTGCCTCGGTGCCCGTCCGCGCTGGTTGCTGGTGACGACGCTGCTGGCTCCGGGCACGACCGAGTCCGAGGTCGAAGCCCAGTTCGCGGCGTTGACGGCCGCCTGCGACCGCCGCGGCATCACGTTGGTCGGGGGCCACAGCGAAGTCACGGCCGGGCTCGATCGCACCTTCCTCGTCGGGCTGATGCTCGGGGAGACGACGCCCGGCCGACTGCTCCGGCCGGGCGGGGCGAAGGCTGGGGACCGGCTGCTCCTCTCCAAAGGCCTGGCGGTCGAGGGGACGGCGTTGCTGGCGAACGAGTTGGGCCCGGAGCTGGCCGACCTGGTCGGGGTCGAGGCGGTCGAGCGAGCCCGCTGGCTGCTGGTCGACCCCGGAATCTCGGTGGTGCGGGAAGCCGAGGCGCTGCTCGACGGCGGCGACCCACGCGCACTCCACGATCCGACCGAGGGAGGGCTGGCGACGGCCGTCCGCGAGCTCGCCGGCGCTTCTGGCTGCGGGGCGCTGGTGGCGGAAGAGTCGGTCCCGATCTTGCCGGAAACACAAGCGATCTGCGCCGCGCTCGGCCTGGATCCGCTCGGATTGCTTGCTTCCGGCAGCCTCCTGGTGGCGGCGCCGCCCGAGGCAGTCGCGGGGCTGATCGACGCCGCCGGCGCGGCAGGTGTCGCCCTGACCGAGATCGGAGGCCTGGTTCCGCCGGAGCAGGGGTTCACCCTCAGTGGACCGGAAGGGCAGCGCCGGCTGCCGGAGTTCGACACCGACGAAGCGAGCCGGGCGATCGCCGAGGCTCGGCATCGTCCGACAACGACGGGAGATACATGACCGGCTTGGTCGTTGCCAGCAGCAACGGACGGATCGGCCTGGAGGCCGCGATCGAGATCCTGCGGGATGGCGGCGGCGCGATCGACGCCGTGGTCGCCGCGATCCGGCCGGTCGAAGCCAACCCCGAGGACCATTCGGTCGGCTTCGGCGGCTTGCCGAACCTGCTGGGCGAGGTGGAACTCGACGCCAGCCTGATGGACGGGCGGACGCTGGCCGCGGGCGCGGTCGGGGCACTGCACGGCTTCCAGGACGCCATCGTCCTCGCCCGGCGGGTGATGGAGGAGCTGCCCCATGTGCTCGTCGTGGGGGACGGCGCGTCGCGTTTGGCCGAGGAGATGGGCCTGCCCCGCCGCGAGCTGTTGACTCCCGAAGCAGAGCAAATCTGGCTGCGTCGGCTGGAGACGACCGGCGGCGCGACGGACGCCTACCACACGCGGGTGCGCGACCTGGTCGCCCGTCTCAGCCGCGATCCGGAAGCGCCGGACGATAGACACGGCACGGTCAACGTCATCGCCCGCGACACCGCCGGCAACGTCGCTTGCGGCGTCAGCACGTCGGGCTGGGCCTGGAAGTACCCCGGCCGGCTGGGGGATTCGCCGATCATCGGGGCGGGGAACTACGCCGACAACCGTTGGGGAGCGGCCGCCTGCACCGGGCGGGGCGAGATGGCGCAGCGGCTCTGCACCGCCCACAGCGTGGTCGCCTCGATGCGCGCTGGGAACCCGGTCGAGGCCGCACTGGCGGCGGCGGCGCACGACCTCCACGCCCTCGACGATCCGTATCGGAGCGAGGTGAACATCCTCGCCATCGACCGAACCGGTCGGCGCGCCGCCGTCTCGACGGAGCCGGGGAAGTCCTACGTCTACATGGAGACCGGGATGGACGAACCGGCGGAGGCCGAGCGGCGGTACGTCTCGCGAGACGGGAGCGGAGCACCGTGCCGCGGATGACGGAGCGGGGCGAGGCGGCGTTGCCGGGCAGAATCACCATCCGCGCCGGAGGGCGGAAGGTCGTACTGACCAAGCACGTCTGGGAATCCGAGCGGCACGTGTTGCTCAAGGCGCTCGTCTTCGGCCTCTACATGGAACGGTACCCCGGTTTGACGGTCGAGCCGCGCTCCGACCACCGCTACCGTCCGGACCTCGTCGCCCTCGACGAGCAAGGGGAGCCGCGCTTCTGGGCCGAGTGCGGCGAAACCGGACGCGACAAACTCTCGGCGTTGGTCCATGCCTTCCCGACGACCCATCTCGTCCTAGCCAAGCAGGTCGCCACGCTCGCCCCGTATGAGGCGCTGGCGAGTGCGGCCCTGGCAGGCACGCGGCGAACCGCGCCGGTTGATCTCCTGAACCTGCCGTCCGACGCCGCCCGCTTCGTCGGGGAGCACGGTCGGGTCGCGATCAGCTTCGCGGACGTGACCCTCGTCCGGCTCGGCGCCTCGCCCGATCGCGAGGAAGCCACGGCGGCGGCGGCGGGGGTTGTCGACTCGAGCAGGCCGCGGAGACGCCGACGCGGGCGTCCTTGATCGCGGCGACGCTCGAGTTGGAAGCGATCTTTCCGGTGGTGGCGGCAAGGCAGTTTCGCTGCCGGGACGCGAGGGGCGCAGGCCGACGGGTCGTGACCGTTGTCACTGGCCATCATTCCGCGGCGCCGCGGAGGCGGGCAATCGGGTAGAATCGGTCCGGGGAAAGTGCAACCTCCGATGAGCGCAGCGGGGTGGCCACGAGGACCAAGCTGACCGGCCGAGCGATCAGCCGGCAGACCTGGGTCGCGTGGCGCGGGGGCGGGATGGAGACGGGGCTGGCCGGCCGGGCGAACGAGCGGGTCACGAGAGCGCCGGTGCGCCGAATCGCGCTGCCCGCGTTCCGTCCGCGTCGATCGGTCGGTCGTCTCGTACGCTTCGCGGCGGCACTGGCCGGGGCTCTCGTCCTCGCGGCCCTGGTTGCGGTCGTCGCACTCCTCGACGGTTCCGCGAACGGCCTCCCGGCTGGGGCCCGGATCGGAGACGTCGCCGTCGGCGGCCTCGGCGAAGAGGCTGCCCGCGCCCGGCTGACTCCCCGGTTCGAGGAGTTGGCCGCACAACCGGTGACGTTCACGCTGGGGGAGCAGACCTGGTCGGCGCCGCCGGCGGAGATCGGCATCTCCTACGATCTCGAGGCGACCCTCGACGCCGCCGCCAGCGCCAGCACCGGCAGCACCGGGAGTTTCCCCGGCCGCCTGTTCGGCACCGCTCGGGCGGAATCCGGCGCGGTCGTCGTGCCGCTCGCCATCCGGCTCGATCAGGGGGCCTTCGGACGCTTCCTGGATCGACTCGATACGGAAGTCGGTTCCGCTCCCGCCGACGCCTCAGTGGCGATCTCGGGGACGGCCGTCTCGCTCGTCCCCTCCCGAGAAGGATTGCTGATCGACCGGGAGGCGGCCCAGTCGGCGCTGCTGCCGCTTCTCAGCACTCTCGAACCGGTCTCCGTCTCGCTGGGCCAGCGGCCGGTCCCGCCGGCCATCGGCGACGAGCAGGGCACAGCCCTCGCGGCGGAACTCGAACGGGCATTGGCCGAACCGCTGATCGTGAGCGATGGCGACCAGCAATGGCCCGTCGCCGCCAACGAGGTCGCCGCCCTCGTTCGGATGACGGCCATCGAGCGGAACGGCAGCCGCGAACTTGCGGCCACCCTCGACGACGCCGGTCTCGGTGCCCTGATCGAACGGCTCGCGGCCGAGATCGACACCGAGTCCTCTGACGCCTGGATCGAGGACCGGGGCGGCTGGTCGTTCCTCGTCCCGGCGACGAACGGCCGCACGCTGCGGCGGGACGACCTCGCGGCCGCCTTCCGCGACGGTCTCCTCAGCGGCGTCCACGAAATCCCCGTTCCAGTCGATCGCGATGCCGACCCGCCCGCGGTGACGACCGATCAGCTGCTCGCCGATCTCGGCATCACGGACCTCCTGGCGGAAGGCGATTCGGCCTTCGCCGGCTCCGATCCCGGGCGCGACACCAACGTCCGGCTCGCGGCCGAGCGAGTCGACGGCGCGCTGGTCCCCCCCGGCGGCACGTTCTCCTACAACGGCGCGCTCGGCACCCTCTTCGACTCTGGGTTCGCGACCGCCAACTCCATGATCGAGGGCTTCGCCACCGCTGAAGGGGGCGGCGTTTGCCAGGTTTCGACGACCATCTTCCGGGCCGCCTTCCGGGCTGGACTGCCGATTGTTGAGTGGTGGCCCCACAGCTTCCGCAGCCCCTTCTACGAGCAGGCCGGGTGGTCCCCCGGCTTCGACGCTGCGATCGTCCAAGTCTGGCAGGAGCCCGAGGCCACCACCGACTTCCGGTTCGTAAATCCGACCGACTCCTGGATGCTGGTGCGGGTCCGCGTCGAGAACGGGAGCGATCTGCGGGTTCAGCTTCTAGGCGCACCGACCGGCTACGAGGTGGGCGTGGACGACCCCGTCCAGGAGGTGATCGCGCCGGCGCCCGAGGCGGTGGTCGAGGTCGACCCCGCGCTGCCACCCGGCTCGGTGGTCGAGGATCGCCCGGCCGCCGATGCCCTGGCGGTTACCGTCGTCCGTCGCGTCTACGATGCAGCGGGAAACGAGATCGCGGTCGACCCGTTCGTCTCTTCCTACGGAGCGCAGCCGGCGATCCGCCGCGTCAGCTCGGACGTGGCGGAGACGAGCTAGCGGCGGCGGCAATCCGAGTGGTCCGCGCCTCGGTGGCGCCAGGCACGAACTTGGGAGCGCGGTCGGCGCTCTCCTGCGATCGGCGTCGCCCGGCCCTAAAGGGTGCGGGCTGAAGCAATGAAGCCCCCTCAAGGGGGTTCACACGGAATCCGTATGAATCGTAGGTGTTGCCCCGGCGGTCGGCGACCACGCTCCCCTGTCCCGCCCACCGGGAGCGGGGCCGGGGGTGAGGGCGTCTCTCCGGGTCGCCAAAGTCTTGACCCGAAGGTCGTATCAGAGGCCGAAGGACGGAGCGAGAGGCCGCCGCGGGACAGTTTTCGGCCAGCTTCCCAGCGCCAGCGCGGTCCCAGAAGCACCGTCCGGTGGCCAGAAAGCAAACTGTCCGGGACAGAGGGGGCTGGGGGTGAGGGCTCCTTCCGTGGAAGCGGAAGCCTTCACCCAAGTTCCGCTCCAGCGGATAGGGAGCGGGACCGGGGCGCGCACTCTTTCCGCGTTGAACCGGAAGCGAGCACCAGCGCTAGACGTCCCGATTCAGCGTCTCCAGGAACTCCTCGTTGGTCTGGGTCTTGGCGAGGCGACCGAGGAGCAGTTCGGTGCCTTCCGAACCGCCGAGCATCGAGACCATCCGCCGCATCGTCCACACCTGACGGAGGGCGTTCTCATCAAGGAGGAGTTCTTCGCGGCGAGTGCCGGAGCGCTGGACGTCGATCGAGGGATAGATGCGGCGCTCGGCGAGCTTGCGGTCGAGGTGGATCTCCATGTTGCCGGTGCCCTTGAACTCCTCGTAGATCACGTCGTCCATCCGGCTTCCGGTGTCGATCAAGCAGGTGGAGACGATCGTCAGGCTGCCGCCGCCTTCGATGTTGCGGGCGGCGCCGAAGAACCGTTTCGGCGGATAGAGCGCGACCGGGTCGATGCCCCCTGACAGCGTCCGGCCGCTCGACGGCACGGCGAGATTGTAGGCACGGGCGAGACGGGTGATGGAGTCGAGCAGGATCGTCACGTCGCGCCCGCCCTCGACCAATCGCTTCGCCCGCTCGAGTGCCATCTCGGCCACCTTGGTGTGGTCTTCGACCGGCTCGTCGAAGGTGGAGGAGATCACCTCGCCGTCGATGGACCGGCGCATGTCGGTCACTTCTTCCGGTCGCTCGCCGATCAGGCAGACCATCAGGTGCATGTCGGGGTTGTTCTCGCTGATGCCGTTGGCGATCGACTTGAGCAGCATCGTCTTGCCCGCCTTCGGCGGGGAGACGATCAGCCCTCGCTGGCCGCGGCCGATCGGGGCGACGAGATTGAGCAGCCGGGTCGAAAGGATCTGAGGCTGGGTCTCGAGGTCGATCAGTTCGAGCGGGAAGATCGGGGTCAGACCGTCGAACCCCGGCCGCCGACGGGCGGTGTCGGGATCGACGCCGTTGACGACTTCGACCCGGAGCAGACTGAAGAACTTCTCGTTGTCCTTCGGGGCGCGGACCTGACCCGAGACGCGGTCGCCAGTCCGGAGCCCGAAGCGGCGAATCTGCGATTGGGAGACGTAGATATCGTCCGGGCTGGGGAGGAAGCGGGAACCCCGGAGGAAGCCGAAACCGTCCTCGATGATCTCCAAGATGCCGTCCCCGAAGACGCTGCCTTCCTTCTCCGTCTGCGCCCGGAGGATCTTGAGCTGAAGATCGGTCCGGGGCACCCGCGTGTACCCCTGGAGCTCGAACGAGCGCGCAATTTCGTGCAGCTCTTCGAGGCTCTTGGCTTCGAGGTCGACGACGGTGATCTGCGGCGCATTGCCGTTCCGGCCCTGCGCCTGGCCGTAGCCCTGCCCCTGCCCCTGCCCCTGGCTGTGCGCCGGTCGCTCCCCGCCCGACCGGGGTCGGGGCTGATTTCCCTGGGGGAAACCCTTGCCCTGGGTCGGTCCCTGTCGGGCCGACCGACTCCGCTGGTCGGCGAACGGCCGTTCGCTCCCGTTCGGGCCGGACCGATCGGGTCCTTCCTGGCGCCCCCCACGGTCGCGCCGGCTCGGGCGCTCCCCTCGCCGGTCAACCCGGTCCGGCCAGTCCGGAACTTCGAGCCGCGGCGGCAGACCGCTGCTCGGACCCGGATCGGACGATCCATCACTCGACGGGGGAGCGGTGACGGGTGCCGGTTCGGCGACCGGGAACAAGGCGGCTGTCACGGCCGCCAGCCCGAGCGTCCCGGCACCGTCCGGCACGAGCGGCGGCCTGATCGCCGGTTCGGCCGGTCCCCCGGCGAGGTCGGGCTGCGGGGCCGCTTCTGGCGCGACCTCGGCTGACGCGGGCGGGTCAGCGACCGCGCGGCTGACCGCCCGCCGCCGCCCTTTGCCCTCGGGCGGGGCCGGGGGAAGGGGATGAGCTTCGCTCCCCGCGATGACCGGCTCCAGCTCCGACGACTCGCCGGGCGTGGCCGACGCAGCGCCCTCGTCGCCGTTCGCCGGCATCTCGGCTGCCTGCTCGGCGACCGGCGGAGTCTCACCGTTCACCGGCCGCCGGGTACGAGCGGGGCGACCGCGGGCGGCTGGCTTCTTCCGGGCGGGAGCTGCTGGGTCGATGGCTTCTTCGACGGACAACCGTCTACCTCCAGAGGCGTTTAGGGGCGCGACCGGCCCAACCGACGACCGGTGCCCGAGGGGGCGGAAACGTTCCCAGTTCTCAAAGTGTTCGGACTGGGGGGCGACAACACCGGATCGAGCACTCCACCGGGCGCGACCGAAAAGCTGGACGCAGCATTCCGGAGGCAAGCATGCGCCGTGCGGTACCGGTCAACCGAGAGGGGGAGGAGAGCAACGTAGCTCCAAGTACAAGATTGGGAGAGGGGGGGGGGGGCCGGGGTAGGAGTTGGCCTTCCTGGGAGCACCGACATCCTAACATCTGCTCATCCGGAACGTCAATCAGCAGCCGGATTGCGGCCGTGGACCGCGCCGCAACCAAAGCGCCGGACGATATTCCTCCGTTTCATCAACGCGGTATCGACCTCCGCCCTCCACACCGGCCGTCCCCGCCGAGGACCGCGATTCCAGGAGACCGCCGATCGCGGTCCGAGTGATCTCGCGCCGGGCGGCGGAGCACGACCCTGGGCGGCCGCCCACAGCGCTAGCGCCTCAGAAAGCCCCGGCTCGCTCCTCATACGGAATCAGGGTGATCAGTGGCCTTTGCCGGAGAGCGGCCCTCACCCCCGACCCCTCTCCCGCTGCGGCGGGCGAGGGGAGCCACTCCCGAATGCCAGAGCCCCACGGTTCAACCGGATTCCCTATCAGTTGGCACGCGGCGTGCAGGCGAACTCTCTTAGGTCCCCACTTCGGTCGCGCACCTGGTCGAGAATCCAAGTAAGCCGTTCCGCACTCGGGAGCGGGATAGTGAGGCCTCTCCCCCGCGTGGGAAAGGGGTAGAATGTTGGGGTCGCTCTCCGGTGAACGGCAACGCTCAACCGGCTCCGTTATGGTCATCGAGAGGAGCGAACCATGGGACTTTCCCGGATCTGTCGGGCGGCGCTGATCGTCCTCCCCTTCGCCCTGGCGTCGGCCATCGCGGTCCCCACGGCGATGGGACGCGTCCAGGAGGACGCGACACCGGTGTCGTTGTCCGCACCGCAAGTCGAGGGGCTGGTGACGATCGAAAGCACCTTCGGCGTCACCGAAACAGTCGAT
>JBBSNJ010000068.1:0-9129 GCA_038232775.1 Thermomicrobiales bacterium | reverse complement strand
TACTCCCGGATCGTCTCCAACATGGTGAAGCGCGGGTCGATCCCACCCTCGTTCTCGGGGGTCGCTGTCCGGCCCAGAAGACTCTTGTCGATCAGGGAGGTGAGGAGATCGAGCGTGGTCGCCAGCCGCGGCCCCGCATCGGGTCCTTCCAGTGGTCGCACGCCCCCCGCCACCACCTCCGCGGCCGCGAGCGTGAAGCCGCCGGCGAAGACGGAGAGCCGGCGAAAGCACGCTTGTTCCTCGTCGCTCAGGAGCGCGAAACTCCACCCGATGGCGTTGCGCATCGTCTGCTGGCGAGTCGGCAGGTCGCGCCCGCCGCCGGTCAGCAGCGGCAACCGTGGCTCCAACCGAGCAAGCAGCGCTGGCGGCGGCAAGACCTTGGTGCGGGCGGCCGCCAGTTCGATGGCCAGCGGCAAGCCATCCAAGCGGCGGCAGATGTCGGTCACAGCTGGGGCGTACTCGGGGAGGAGGGCGAAGTCGGCGTTCATGGCTTGGGCCCGGGCGACGAACAGCCGCACGGCCTCCGAGCGGAGCGCATCGGCGACGGAGGGTGCACCGCCCTGCCCCGCCAAACCGAGCGGGGGCACCGCGTATTCGTGCTCTCCGGAGATCTGGAGCCGCTCCCTGCTCGTCACCAGGACCGTCAGGCCCGGGCAGCCGCCGAGCAGGATCGCCACGAGCGGTGCCGCCTCAACCAGATGCTCGAAGTTGTCGAGCACGAGCAGACGCCGCTGGTCGCCCAGGAACGCCTTGAGGCGGTCGATGAGCGAGTCCTCGCCAACTGGACGAATCCCGAGCACCTGGGCGATGGTCGTGGCGACGAGGTCGGGCTCGCTGACCGGGGCGAGGCCGACGAACCACACCTGACCCGGGAAGGCGTCGGCCAGATCGGCGGCGATCCGGATCGCGAGCCGGGTCTTCCCCACTCCGCCGGGGCCGGTGAGGGTGAGGAGCCGCAGCGATCGACAGCGGAGCAAGGGCACCACCGCCGCGATCTCGTCCTCGCGACCAACGAGCGACGTCAGCGGGACCGGCAAGGTGGATTCGCGATCTGCCCGAGCCAAGGTCGGCATGGACGTTGTCCGCCCGCGACAAGGGACGCCACCGTTGCCCCATCATGCTGCGCGGCCCGTCATCAGTCAATGGACCATCGTGGCCGTATGGTCGCCGCTGGACTCCCTTCGTCCGCGGACCTGCCGCGGGCGAAGAGGGAAGGCACGCGGGTCGTCCCCCTGCTCGCTGATGCGGTGCGCGCTCGTGGACACGCGGGACCCCTCGTCCGCCGAGACAACGGCCCAGGCCGCCCTCACCCCGCCTCGGCCAGCGGCGCCACCCGCGTCTCCCGCACCAGGAGGGCGATGGTCAGCGCGGCCAGGAAGCCAACCCCGGCCAGGGCGTAGGCGCCGCCGACCAGCCCCAGGCGACCGGCGACGAGCCCGACCGCCAGCGGGCCGGCGCTCGAGCCGACGTCCCCGATCAGGCGCCAGACGCCGAGGAACTCGCCGGTGGCGCGGGGCGGGGCGAGGTCGGCGCCGAGGGTCATCATTGCCCCCGAGCCCAGGCCGTTGCCGAGCCCGATCACGACCCCCGCCGCGACGAGCCCGGCGAACCCGTCCGCCAGCGGGATCAGCGCCACGCCGATCCCCATCACCGCGAAGCTGGGGACAGAGGCAACCTTGCGCCCGAAGCGGTCCATCAGCAGCCCGGCCGGGACGAACATCGCGACGTCGACGATCGCCGAGATGGTCATCACCAGCCCGACCTGGGCGGCGTCGAGGCCGAGCCGCTCGGCGCCGTAGAGGGGGACGATCAGGTGGCGGCCGGCACGGATCATCTGGGCGAAGGTCTGGGCCACCGCCGCCGCCCCGAGGTCGCGCCCGTGCGACCGCAGCAGTCGCCCGACCAGGCGCCAGCGGTCCCCGCGGGCGAGGGCCGCCTCGGCCCGCGGCGCCGGTCGCAGGAAGAGCACCGAGAGGAGCAGGGCGAGCCCCGCCAGCGCGGCGGCGAGGACGAACGAGGCGCGGAGGCCGAAGGCGCCGGCGACGACGCCGCCGAGGACGGGACCGAGGAAGACGCCGATCCGGTTGATGCCGCCGAAGACGGAGAGGGCTTGGCCGCGCCGGGCGGCCGGCACCGTCTGCGCCAGATAGGCGTGGCGGGAGAGCCCCCAGAGGGCGGTCCCGACCCCGGCCGCGAGGCGGAAGGCGACGACCTGCTCCAGCCGCTCGGTGGTGAACAGGGCGAGGGTGCTGAGGGTGACGAGGCCGGAGCCGAGGATCATCGCCGGCCGCAGGCCGAGCCGCTCCAGCAGGGCGCCGGCCGGGAGATCGGTCGCCAGCGTCCCGAGCGAGGCGGCGGCGACCGCCAGGCTGATCAGCCCGTAGGAGACGCCGAAGCCGGCGGCGTAGAGCGGCAGGGTCGCCAGCAGCAACCCCTGGCTGAAGGCGAGCAGGGCCGTCGGCAGGTAGACGGCGACGGCGATCGAGGTGGCGGCGCGCGACATCGGCGGTTCGGTCCCCCAGCGGCCAAATGCTATACTTTCGCATGCGTCGCTCCCGCGGCGCTGCTTTGTGTTTGCGCCGCTTTTGTCACCCACGCCTCCCCGCTCGCCCGCTTTCGAGACCGATCCGGACCTTGATGGGGAGCGTCAGAGGGAAGCCGATGATCCTCAAATTCTTCCGCCGCAAGACGGCCCCGGACCCCCAACTTGAACAGGGCCTCGAGAAGACGCGGCGCGGCGTCTTCTCCGAGATCAGCCGCCTCTTCGACCGCTCCGACCTCGACGAGGAGCTCTACGACGAGCTGGAGATGCTGCTGATCCAGGCCGACGTCGGCTGGGACGTCAGCCAGAAGCTGGTCGCCGAGCTGCGGCAGCGGGTCGCCGACCTCCGGCTCGAGGAGCCGGGGGAGGCGCGCGAGGTCCTGCGGGAGGCGATGATCCAGCTGCTTGAAGGGGCGACCCGCAACCGGAAGCCGGTCATCCTACAGCGGGGCATGCCGTGGGTGATCATGGTCGTCGGCGTCAACGGCGTCGGCAAGACGACCTCGATCGCCACGCTGGCCGCCTACCACCAGCGCTTCGGGCGGAGCGTGATGCTGGCGGCCGGCGACACCTTCCGCGCCGCCGCGATCGACCAGTTGAATGTCTGGGGGGAGCGGCAGGAGGTGCCGGTGATCGCCCACCAGCAGGGGGGCGACCCCGGCGCCGTCGTCTTCGACGCGATGCGGGCGGCCCACGCCCGGAGCGTCGACGTCCTGATCGTCGACACCGCCGGCCGCCTCCACACCAAGCACAACCTGATGGCCGAGCTCGGCAAGCTGCGCAAGATCATGCAGAAGACGGTCGAGGACGCGCCGCAGCAGACGGTGCTCGTGATCGACGCCACGACCGGCCAGAACGGCCTGGTCCAGGCCAAGCAGTTCACCGCCAGCGTGGCCGTCAGCGACATCATGCTCGCCAAGCTCGACGGCACCGCCAAGGGGGGGATCGCCTTCTCGATCGCCAAGGAGATCGGCACCCCGATCGCCTACGTCGGCACCGGCGAGCGGGCCACTGACCTGGCCGAGTTCGCGGCCGAGACCTACGTCGACTCGCTCTTCTTCGGCGTCGGCGACGGGCTGTAGTGGGAGTGTGGTCCAAGGCGACCGCCGCGCCCCTGCCGCCCGGCCCTCAAGGGACCGGGCTGAAGCGACGAGGCCCCATCAATGAGGCTGAGAACGGGTCGGGGGCCGAGAACGGATCGGAGCACACGCGTCTTCAGCCGGCTTGAGCCGGGTTCGCCGTCTCAGCCCGGTCCCTTGAGGGCCGGGCGACAGGACCGAGGCGATCGTCTCGAACCGAGGCCACCCGCCACCCACGAGGTACCGCCATGTTCGAATCCCTCTCCGACCGCCTGAACGAGACCTTCGGCCGCCTCGGGCGCAAGGGGCGCCTGACCGAGGCGGACGTCGACGAGGCGATGCGCGAGGTCCGCCGGGCGCTGCTCGAGGCGGACGTCAACTTCCGGGTCGCCAAGGACTTTGTCGCCGCCGTGCGGGCCCGCGCCGTCGGCCAGGACGTGCTCCGCTCGCTGACCCCGGCGCAGACGGTGATCGGGATCGCCAACGAGGAGCTGATCGAGATCCTCGGCCGGGAGCGGGAGGAGCTGCGGGCGCCCGACCGACCGCCCCAGATCGTGATGCTGGTCGGCCTCCAGGGGGCCGGCAAGACGACCCACGTCGCCAAGCTGGCGCTCCACCTACGCAAGCAGGGGCGCAACCCGGTGATGGTCGCCGCCGACCTCCAGCGGCCGGCGGCGATCAACCAGCTCCAGGCGCTCGGCAAGCAGGTCGGCATCGCCGTCTACGAGGAGGGGAGCGGGTCGCACACCAACCCGGTCCAGGTGGCGGCCAACGCCGTCGCCTGGGCTCGGGAGCGGGGCCACAACCCGGTCCTGATCGACACCGCCGGCCGCCTGCAGATCGACGAGCGCTTGATGCAGGAGCTGGTCGAGATCCGGGACCGGGTGGGGCCGACCGAGATCCTGCTGGTGGCCGACGCGATGACCGGGCAGGAGGCGGTCGGGGTCGCCCAGACCTTCCACGACCGGGTCGGGGCCACCGGGTTGGGCCTGACCAAGATGGACGGCGACGCCCGCGGCGGCGCCGCGCTCTCGATCCGGGCCGTCACCGGCGTCCCGATCAAGTTCATCGGCACCGGCGAGAAGCTCGACGCCCTGGAGCCGTTCTTCCCGGACCGGCTCGCCGGGCGGATCCTCGGCATGGGGGACATCCTCTCCCTGGTCGAGCGGGCGCAGGAGCAGACGACCGAGGCCGAAGCGGAGCGGATGCAGCAGCGGCTGTTCAAGGGCCAGTTCGACCTCGAGGACTTCCTCGACCAGCTCCAGAAGATCAAGAACATGGGGCCGCTGACCCAACTGCTCGACATGATCCCCGGCCTCGGCGCCCAGATGCGCCAGGCGAAGGCCGAGATCTCCGACGACGACTACAAGCGGATCGAGGCGATGATCCTGTCGATGACCCCGGACGAGCGGCGCAACCCGCAGGTGATCGGCAAGCGCCGCGGCCGAAGGATCGCCAAGGGGAGCGGCACCTCGCAGCAGGAGGTCAACCAGCTCCTGAAGCAGTTCGCCGAGATGCAGAAGATGATGGGCCAGGTCGGCAAGATGGCGAAGAAGGGGCGGATGCCGGCCGGGCTGCCGAACCTGCCCTTCGACCTGCGATAGCGGCGGCGAATACCAACGTCGGGTCATGGCCCCGGCTACCCGGAGAGAGGCCCTTACCCCCGGCCCCCTTCCCCCTGTCCCGTGCGCGGGAGAGGGGAGCCGGTCCCGATTCCGGTAGCGGAACAGTTCCACCGAAGTTGGTACACCTTGGTACACCGCGGTTGTCAGAAGCGTTGCCGTCGTCAGGCTGGGTAGGGGCGCTGCTTGCTGCGCCCGTCGGCCGGAGGCCGACGACGCCGCCGTCGGTCTTCAAGCAAGGGAGGGCAACGTTTCTGCACGGCGCGGTAAGGGCGCGTTTCGCATCCCCTCGGAGCGGTGGCGGCAACGGCTCAGGCAGCACCCGAGCGCGAGCAAGGCCCGGTGGCGGTCGCCGCGCCGTCCGTGGCGGACGGCCGGTCGCCGGGGCGCTTCGGCTCGACGCCCACCCGTGCTCCGCGTTGCCGACCGCGCCGTGCCGACCCGCATCCTGTTCGTGCCGCGGACGGCCTTGGACGGCGCTCTCGGCACGACCGGCGACGGGCGCCGAGGCAACCGCCGACGGCGAGGCGTCATCGGCCCCGCCTCCTACCCTCTGCCTCGCGCCTCGCGCCTCGCGCCACGCGGCACGCGCCACGCGCCTCAGAAGTAGTTGACCGTGATCCCGCCGTCGACGACGAAGCTCGTGCCCGTCATCCAGCTCGACTCGTCGGAGGCGAGGAAGATGCCGGCCCAGACCACGTCTTCCGCCCGGCCGAAGCGGCCGAGCGGGATGCGCCCGAGCCGCTTGTTCTTCTCCGCTTCGTTCGGGAACAGCGACTCCGTCAGCGGCGTCAGGACCGGGCCAGGGCAGATGGCGTTGGCGCGGATACCGTCGCGGCCGTGCTGGACGGCGAGCGAGCGGGTCAGCGCCAGGACGCCGCCTTTGCTGGCGGTGTAGGCATCCTGCGGCACGGTGCAGCCGAGCAGGGCGACGAACGACGCGATGTTGACGATCGAGCCCCCGCCCGCCGCCCGCAGGGCCGGCAGCCCGTGCTTGCAGCAGAGGTAGATGCTCTTGAGATTGACGTCGAGCACCCGTTCCCACGTCGCCTCGTCGGTCGCCTCGACCGAGGTGTCGTCGTCCGGCATGATCCCGGCGTTGTTGTAGAGCACGTTCAGCCGTCCCCAGCGCTCCACCCCGGCCTCGACCATCCGCCGCACGTCGGCGTCCCGCGTCACGTCGCCGACCACCGGCACCACCGCCTCCCGCAAGCCGTCGCCGACCCCGCCGACCGCCTCGCGCAACGGCGCTTCGGCGACATCGGCGGCGACGACCATCGCCCCCTGCTCGGCGAACATGCGGGTGGCGACGCGCCCCATCCCGCTGCCCGCCCCCGTCACCAGCACCACCTTGTCCGCCAGCCGCATCGCTCCCCTCCCCGCCGTTGGTGACCGCGGCGCCGCGGCCGCGCGGCGGCGGGCGGCCCCAAGGCCCCCTAGCTCTCGGGCGCCGATGGTACCAGACGCCGTCGAGTCGCCCCCCGGCCCGCGTTGACACCCCGCGCCGGGGTCTCTATAGTCCGCGGTCCCGAGCACGGACAGCGTCGGCCCACGGCTGCGGGGGCGCAGGATGGCGACCGGGACCGCGACCGTAGCCACTCGGTCAGCGCAGGGAGCGGGGCGATGACGGGCGGCACCCGGGGCACGATCACCGTCGCCGAGCTGCGACGGCTGGTCGAGGCCGACGAGATCGACACGGTGATCGCCGCCATCTGCGACATGCAGGGTCGGCTGGTCGGCAAGCGGGTCGAGGCCGGGTTCTTCGTCGAGCACCTGCTCGACCACGGGACCCACTTCTGCACCTATCTGCTCGGCACCGACATGGAGATGGGAACCCCCGCCGGCTACGCCCTGATGGACTGGGAGCACGGCTACGGCGACTTCCTGGCCCGCCCCGACTGGGCCACGCTGCGCCGCATCCCCTGGCTGGAGAAGACGGCCCTCGTCCTGGCCGACGCCGTCGACGAGGCGGCGGGCGCCCTCGTCCCGGTCGCGCCCCGCGCGATCCTGGCGCGCCAGATCGAGCGGGCGGCGGCGCTCGGTCTGCGGCCGATGATGGCCTCGGAGCTGGAATTCTACCTGCTCCGCGACGGCTACGAGGCGGCCCATGCCAAAGGGTTCCGGGACCTGCAACCGTTCGGCTGGTACAACGAGGACTACCACCTGCTACAGGCGACCAAGGCCGAACCGCTCTACCGCCGCTTCCGCAACCTGATGACCGAGGCCGGCGTCCCGGTCGAGTTCTCGAAGGGGGAAGCCGCCCCCGGCCAGCACGAGGTCAACATCCGCTACGCCGATGCCTTGGAGGCGGCCGATCGCGCGGTCCTCTTCAAGCACGGCGCCAAGGAGATCGCCCACCAGCAGGATCTGGCGGTCACGTTCATGGCCAAGCCGGACCAGACCTGGACCGGCTCCAGTGGCCACGTCCATATCAGTCTTTGGGACCGGGCCGGCGAGCACAACCGCTTCCACGACGCGGCCGCCGGGCCCGGCGCGATGTCGGAGACGATGCGGTACTTCCTCGGCGGCCTGGTCGCCGGCGCCCGCGAGTTGTCCCTCTTCTTGGCGAGCACCGTCAATGCCTACAAGCGCTACGCGGCGGCGAGTTGGGCGCCGGTCAACATCGTCTGGGCGCGGGACAACCGGACCTGCGGCTTCCGCGTCGTCGGCGGCGGCCCGTCGCTGCGGATCGAGGATCGGTTCCCCGGCGGCGACGCCAATCCCTACTTAGCCTACGCCGCGGTGGTGGCCGCCGGCCTCCACGGCCTCGAGCATCGGATCGAGCCGCCGGCCGAGTTCCACGGCAACGGCTACCGCGCCACGGGTGTGCCGCGGGTGCCGCGCGCCCTCTACGAAGCGATCGACGTCTGGGAGGCGAGCGGCATCGCCCGCGCCGCCTTCGGCGACGATGTCGTCGCCCACTACCTGAACATGGCCCGCGTCGAGCAGCAGGCCTACGACGCGGTGGTCACCGATTGGGAGCGGGCGCGCTACCTAGAGCGGGGGTAGGCCGGCGCTCGCGTCGCGCTCCGCATCGGCCGGGCCTGGAGTCCGCCGGCGGAAGGGCGTTCCGTAACCGGGGCGTGCGGCGTCGGGGGGGCCAGAGGCATCCCCCGCCTCGTCGCCAGACTGGGGGCGACCGTCGCGCCGCTGCTCCCCCCGCGCCGCCCGCGGCCCCGAGCACGTCCCGCACTGGGGTGACCCGGGGCGGAGGCTAGGGGGCGTCGTCCGCGTGGTTCCTGTCCGGGCCGGCGGGCCGGCGGGCCGGCGGGCCGACGAAAGGAGCGAGGCATGATCTTTGAGCTCTGGGACACGGCAACGCTCGACCCCGTCGGCTCCGATGAGCGCGAGGCGACTGCCCTGGAAGCCGTGCGGGGAGCCATTGCGCGAGGACGCGCACGGAAACTCGGGCGCGCTGGCCGACGCTTCAGCGCCATGTTACCTTGCCCGAGGAGGTGGACAGCCATGGTCACCATCGTTCGCCCGAAAACGCGGCAGACCCATCCCCCTGGGGTCAAGTACGTGACGCGTCGGCGAGGCGCGCAGATTCTCGACCGTCAAGCACGGAAGTACCTCGGGATGAGCGGTGCGGAGTTTGTTCGGCGATACCGAGCGGGAGACTTCGATGAGGCCGACGACTCGACCATCGCCCGAATCGCGATCCTGATCCCATTCGCGGAGCAGTGAAGCTTGGTCGGAAGGACCGCGAACGAGGCGCTTCGTCACCACGTCGAGCCGCTTCGCGAGGTTCTGCAGTGCATCACCCGGATGCGTCTCACCCAACAAGGGAAACAGAAACCGATCGTCGGGGTTCCCTATCCGATCGCATTGAACGACATGGACCCAGTGCCCCTGCGAGCCGAGACTCCGCTCCGCTTCACCGTCG
>JBBSNJ010000067.1:0-9167 GCA_038232775.1 Thermomicrobiales bacterium | reverse complement strand
GGTCCGCGGGGGAGACGGGAGTTGGCTCCCCCGGACCCCGGCGATGGCTGCGGGACTGACGGACCATACCTGGAGCCTCGCGGAATGGATGACATATCCCGCGAGGCCCGGATAGCTATTCCCAGACACCACCGAATTTCCGGCCCTTCCGAAATAAAACCGGACGTTCTCGACATTCCAATTGGTGGCGAGAGGTGGTCCGAACCGTTCGAGCGGAAGATTCCTTTGTCCCGTGAGCGATCCCAAGGCAAGGCCGAGAGCTTCCTGCGGCACCTGGAGCCCCTTCGAGGGGCGCTGGAGGGCTATGCTCGCCGCTCGCTCCGCCGTTCCGGTGAGGTCGAGGACGTCTTGCAGGCCGCGATGGCGAACGCCTATCGGGACTTCGACCTGTACGTCGAGGGCACCAATTTCCGGGCCTGGATCTTCCGCTACGTCAACGGCGAGCTGCTCAACGCCAACCGGAGGGACGCCCGAGACATGGCGACCATCGGGCCGGCGGACGTGGACGTGACGTGCGAGGGGGAGTCGGGGCCTCCCCCGGGCGACGATTCGCTGGTGAACGCCCTGCGCGACGACCCCGACGCGGTCCTCGAACACTGCGACGAGGTCCTTGCAAGGGCCATCCGCGATCTGCCCCACCGGGAGCGATCCGTGCTGTTGCTGCGGGCCCTCGGCGAGTTCAAGTACCGCGAACTGGCCGAGATCCTCGGCATCCCCCTCGGCTCGGTGATGACCAGCCTGTCGCGTGGCCGGAGCCGGGTCCGCCATCGGCTCGCCGAGTTCGGCGGGGAGCGGGGATTGCTCGGGCCGGGCGAGGAGACCGGGGAGGGCGGGCGGCCCGATCCGGATGACCATTCGGGCCGGAACCGGGGGGAGCGACCATGACCTGCGACGACGCGAGACGCCACTGGGGTCTCTACCACGATTCCGAAGGGACGGCCGAGCTGCACATGCGGATCGGCGAGCACCTGGCGGAGTGCCCCTCGTGCACCGAGTGGTTCCACCAGGAGAGTCGGCTCGAACACCTGATCGCCGAGCGACTGCGAACCGGCCCCGAAACCTCGGAACTGTGGGACCGAATCCTTGCCGGCAGCGGCCTGGCGAAACAGCCCGAGCCTTCCCGGCGGTGGATGATGTTCCTCGGCGTCGCGGCCTGCGCGGCGTCGATCGTGGTCGCGGCCTGGCTGGGACTCGGATCCCGGATTCCTCCCGGGCCGGGAGAGGATCTCGCCGAGCTGACCGCCTCCTGGCACGCGAGATTGGTCGACGGCCGGGAGCCGGTCCCCTTCCTGAGCCGGTCGGACCGGGAGGTGGAGCGCTACCTTCGCCAGCGGGTCTCGTTTCCCGTGCGCTGCCCTCCTCGCCGCGACGCCGGATTCGCGGTCCGGGGCTCGGGGGTCTGTGACCTGGCCGAGCAGTCGGCCGCCTTCCTCGTCGGCGATGTCGGCGACGCCCCCGTCTCGATCTTCGTCCTGCCGAGCGAGAGCCTCGATGCCTTCCCTCATCAGCGCGAGGCGATCCGACGCGAAGGGACGCACCACTGCCGAGAGGGTGATTACCTGATGGCCGTGACGGTCATCGATCGCAACGTCGTGCTCGTCGTCGGTCGGGTCGATGAGGATCAGCTCCTGAGAGTCCTGAGGGCCTACGGGACCTACCCCGAGCCCGACACGCACACGGGTGAATCTCGCCGAGGACGCGGCGGCGGGGGCCCGGATGCCTCGGTCGTCCTGGCCGTGCCCGGTAGGAACCATCGGAGCCATTCATGATCCGGACCGCACTCAGGAACCCGTACCTGGTCGTCGTCGGGGCCCTGGCCATCCTGGTCGTGGGCGTGACGTCGTATCAGAAGATCCCGGCCGACCTGCTGCCGATCTTCAAGACGCCGGCCGTGCAGATCGTCACGTTCTACCCCGGCATGCCGCCGGAGGTGATGGAGCGCGACATCATGAGCCGCCTGGAGCGCTGGACCGGACAGTCGGTCGGCATCGAGCACCAGGAGGGCAAGTCGATGCTCGGGGTGAGCATCGTCAAGAACTTCTTCCGCGAAGACATCTCGATGGACTCGGCGATGAGCCAGGTCACGAGCTACGCGGTCAGCGACATGTACTACCTGCCGCCGGGGACGATCCCGCCGATGGTCATGCCGTTCGACCCGACGGCCTCGGTCCCGCTCTGCCTGGTGACCGTCTCCAGCACCGAGATGAACGAGAAGGAGCTCTACGACATCGCCTACTTCGAGCTGCGCAACCGCCTCCAGGCGATCCAGGGCGTCATCGCCCCGGCCGTCTACGGCGGCAAGCTGCGGCGCATCCTGGCCTACGTCGACCGGGAGAAGCTGGAGGCACGCGGGCTATCGCTGATGGACGTCCAGCGCGCCTTGCTGGAGCAGAACGTGCTCATCCCGGCCGGCAACGCCAAGATGGGCGACGTCGACTTCCAGATCTTCACCAACGCCCTGCCCGACACGGTCGAGAAGATCAACCAGACGCCGATCAAGGTCGTCGACGGCGCCATGGTCCTGATGCGGGACGTCGGCGAGGTGCAGGACGCCGGCCAGATCCAGACCAACGCCGTGCGGATCAACGGCGCCCGCCAGGTCTACATCCCGATCTACCGGCAGCCGGGCGCCAACACGATCGAGATCGTCGACGCGATCAAGGACCGGCTGGCCCGCATCCTCAATCGCCTGAAGGAGATGAACTCCGACGACCCGAAGATGCAGAGCCTGGTGCTGAGCGTCGTGATGGACCAGTCGATCGGCGTCCGCAAGAGCATCACCGGCCTGCAGATCGCCGCCGGGCTCGGGGCGTTGCTCGCCGGGTTGGTCGTGCTGGTCTTCCTGCGTAGCTTCCGGTCGGCGCTGGTGATCTTCCTGGCGATCCCGCTGTCGATCCTCGCGGCGATCATCGGCCTCTTCTACACGGGAGACACGGTCAACGCGATGACCCTCGGCGGGCTGGCCCTGGCCGTCGGCATTTTGGTCGACCAGTCGATCGTCGTCCTCGAGAACGTCGTCCGCCACGCCCAGATGGGCAAGTCGCCGGTGCAGGCGGCCCTGGACGGGGCCCGCGAGGTCGCGATGCCGATCTTCGTCTCGACCGTCACCTTCTGCGTCGTCTTCTTCCCGATCGTCTTCCTGTCGGGGATCGCCAAGTTCCTCTTCACGCCGCTGGCGGTGGCCGCCTGCGTGGCGATCATCAGTTCCTTCGTGCTGTCGATGACCCTGGTCCCGGCCTACTGCGCCAGCTTCATGAGGCTGGGCGTGGCCGCGCGTGATGCCGGCGGCCACGACGGGTCGTCGCCGGGGAGTGAGGGGTTCGCGCTCCGGGCCTACGATCGGCTCCTGAGGGGGCTCGTCCGGCTCCGCTACGGGGTCGCACTGGCGGCGTTCGCGCTGTTCGCCGGAGCGGTACTCTTGCTGTTGAGCCTCGGCCAGGAACTCTTCCCGGCCGTCGATGCCGGTCAATTCACCATGTACGTCCGCCTGCCGTCGGGGACCCGGATCGAGCGGACCGAGGAGACGATCGCGGAGATCGAGAAGGCGATCGTCGAGCGGCTCGGCGAGCCCGACCCCGGCTTCGGCATCGGCGAGGAGGAGCATCCCGAGTCCAAGCTCCAGATCCTCATCTCCAACATCGGCGTCCTGATGGACTGGCCGGCCGCCTACACGCCGAACACGGGCGTGATGGACGCCTTCATGCTCGTGCAGCTCAAGGACAAGGCCGGCAAGCCCGGCGTCTTCGAGCTCGTCACCGAGATGCGCCGCGAGATGGAGGCGAAGTTCCCGAGCGTCGAATTCGCCTTCGACACCGGCGGCATGATGACCGCGGCGCTGAACATGGGAGAGCCGTCGCCGATCCACTTCCAGGTCACCGGGTCGGACCTGCACATCGCCCAGGAGATCGCCCACCTCATCAAGGAGCGGGCCAGGGAGGTCCCCGGCACGGCCGACGTCCGGGTCGCCCAGCGGATGGACTACCCGGTCCTCAACGTCGAGCTCGACCGCACGCTGGCGACCTACCAGGGCGTGACGGTCGACAACGTGATGAAGAACCTCGTCAGTGCCACCAACAGCTCGATCAACTTCGAGCCGGCCTTCTGGATCGACGAGAGCAACGGCAACCACTACTTCATGGGCGTGCAGTACCGCGAGGAGGACATCAACTCGCTGAACACGCTCCGCAACATCCCGATCACCGGCAACGGCACGACCCGGCCGACCTTGCTGCGCAACGTCGCCGAGATCGAGCAGTCGACCGGGCCGGCCGTGATCAACCACCGGAACATCACCCGGGCCACGGACGTCTACGCGAACATCCTGCCCGGCTTCGACGTCGGCTCGATCGTCGCCGCGATCGAGCGGCGCCTGGAGGACGATCCGGACCTCGCCCTGGTCTCCCAGCAGACCGAGCGCGGCCAGGTCTACGACGTGGGAGGCGCCTACGAGGGCCGGGGTTACTCGATGGAGATGCAGGGCGAGGTCCGCAGCATGCGCGAGTCGTTCGCGCAGTTCGGCCAGGGGCTGCTGATCGCGATCGTCCTGGTCTACCTGGTGATGGTCGCCCAGTTCCGCAGCTTCCTCGACCCGTTCGTCATCCTCTTGACCGTGCCGCTGGGGTTCGTGGGCGTCGTTGCCCTGCTCTGGCTGACCGGGACGAACCTGTCGATCATGGCCTTCATGGGGATCATCATGATGGTCGGGATCGTCGTCGAGTACTCGATCGTCCTGGTCGACTTCGCCAACCACCGGCTCGCCGAGGGCCTGAGCATCCGGGAGGCGATCATCGACGCCTCGAAGGTCCGGCTGCGACCGATCCTGATGACCTCGATGACCACCTGGCTGGCCCTCATGCCGATGGCCATCGGCTTCGGCGGCGGCGAGGCGAACGTCCCGCTGGCCCGCGCCATCATCGGCGGCGTGCTCGGGGCGACGGTGCTCTCGCTGCTGGTCGTGCCGTGCCTGTACGTGATCCTCAAGCGTCCCCGCCCCGACCGGGCGGCCGACCCGGCCCTTGCCTGAGATCGTCGGTGTCCCGATGCGGCGGGCCCGACCCGATCGCCGGGACGTCCCCCACGCCGAACCGAATCTATCGAGAAGGAGGAGCGATGAGTCTCGCGGAACGGATCACGAATCGGCCCCGAACGCTCGGGGCCGTCCTGATCGCCTTGGGCCTGTCGGCCCTCGCCGCCGGCTGCGGCCAGGCCACTTCGGCCGACCCGCTCGCCCGGGACGAGGCGGCGACCGCGGGCGAGAACGTCCCCCGGATCGCGACCGTCCGGGTCGAGCAGGAGGACATCGCCCAGACGATCGAGATGCCCGGGACGGTCGAGGGCTACGAGACGGCCGACCTCTACGCGAAGGTCGGCGGCTACCTGGAAGAGATCCGCGTCGACATCGGCGACGAGGTCACCAAGGGCCAGGAACTCGCCCAGCTCAACGTGCCCGAGATGCACAAGGACCTTCAGCGGCGTCAGGCCCAGCTCGCGCAGGCCCGGGCCGACGTCGTCCAGACGGAGGCGGCCGTGCATCAGGCCGAGGCGATGATCGCCAACGCCGAGGCCGCCCTGGAGGAGTCGAAGGCCGATCGGGCCGCGAAGGAGGCGCTGGTCCGCTTCCGCCAGGCCGAACACGGGCGCTACCAGAACCTCGTCGAGCAGAGCGCCGCGCGGAGCGACCTGGTGGACGAGTCGAGGTTCCGGCTGGATTCGGCCAGGGCCGAGCTCCAGACGGTCGAGGCCCGCATCCGGACCGCCGAGACGCAGGTCGACTCGGCCAAGGCCAGCCTGGCCAAGGCCCATGCCGACCTCGAGAGCGCCCGGGCGAACGTCGACGTCGCCCAGGCCGACGTCGAGTACGTCGAGACGATGATGCAGTACACCACGGTCCGGGCGCCCTTCGACGGCCAGGTGACCCGGCGCTGGGTCGACCCGGGGGCCTTCATCCAGTCGGCCGAGGGCAGCAGCGCCGCCCAGCCGCTGCTGACGGTCACGCGGCTCGACCGCGTCCGCATCCACCTCGACCTGCCGATGGCCGAGGTCCGGCTGCTCGACCTGGGCGACCGGGTCGTGCTCGATCGCATCAACGTCCTGCCCGGCGCGTCGTTCGAGGGGGAGGTGACGCGCTTCTCGCCCGCCCTGAACCTCGGCTCGCGGATGTTGCGGGTCGAGATCGACCTGGAGAACCCCGAGCGGCGCCTGCGGCCGGGTTACTACGGGTACGTCACGGTGTACCTCGACGAGTTCGCCGACGCCCCCGTCATCCCGTCGTCCGCGCTGCTCAGCGACGGCGAGCAGAAGTACGTCTACGTCGTGAGCGACGGCACCGCCCGGAAGCGGTCGATCACGACCAATTACGAGGACGGGATCATCGTCGGGGTCGCCTCCGGGCTCGAGGGCGGCGAGCAGGTCGTCCGGGCCGGCGGCGCCCAGATCACCGACGGGCAGGAGGTCATCCCCGTCCTCGCCGAGGCCGAAGGGGATGCGACGGCCGGCTGATCGGGGTGATCGGGTCCGAGGCGGCCTCGATGCCTGATCCTCGGGTCTCGCCAGCCGATCTGGTGGCCGGCAAGCCCCTTCCGGCATTCCGGTTGTTTGGGTGACGCGGGCTGTGCCGCGTCGGCAGTCTCGCCCGGTTCAACTCATGATCGCCCCTGTGTCGATGAGGAGCGTGGATTCTCCCACGCCGAAGGAGCGGCGTCCCGGTCTTCGGGATCCGCCTGACATGGGCGGACGGTCACTCCGCCCGGTGGTCGTCGCGACGGATCGCGACGGCCGGTCCCGGAGCCGATCAAGGAGGGAAGGCTCGATGCTCGCCTGGAGACGATGGATTCGACGGTCCCGACCGGCAGGGATGATCCTCGGCCTACTTGCGTCGACGGCGATCGGCGCGGACGAGATCCCTTCGCCAGTGTTCCCGAGACTTCCCCGGGTCTCGCCGGTGAGCGTCCCGGCGCCTCCCGGCTCGCAGGAGGCCGAGGTGCCCGACGGGCCGTCGGTCCCGGCCACGGTCCCCTTGCCTATCCCGGGTGTCGGCGGGCCGGATACGCTCGGATTCGGCCTCCCCGACGCGATCGATCCGGAGGATGGGCCCCCGCCGGTGGAGATCAACCCGCTGATCGGCCCGGTCCCCCCCGGCATCGAGCCGGCCCCCCCGGCCCCGCGGCCGATCTACCCGATCGACCTGGTCGGCGCGCTGCGGCTGGCGGGAGCGAGAGATCTGGAGATCGCCATGGCCCGGCAGCGGATCGCCGGGGCGATCGCCGCGCTGCAACTGGCCCGCGTCCAGTGGCTGCCCAGCGTCTTCTACGGGCCGAACTGGACCTGGCACGACGGCGCGATCCAGGACAACGAGGGCAACGTCTTCAACGCCAATCGCAGCTCGGCGTTCATCGGCGGCACGGGGACGCTCGGCCAGGGTGTCGCGGCGCCCCCGCCCGGCGGCGGGCCGGCGCAGGTGTCGAGCCTGACGTCGATCCTCCGATTCTCGGACATCATCTTCGAGCCGCTGGCCGCGCGCCAGGTCGCCGAGGCCCAGCAAGCGAACCTGGCAGCAACGACCAACGACACGCTCCTGGGGCTGGCTGAGGCCTACTTCGACCTCCAGCGGGCCGCCGGCCGCGTCTCGATCGCCCGCGAGGCGATCGCCAACGCCGAGGATCTCGTCGCGTTGACCCGGACCTATGCCCGAACCGGGGCGGGATTGGAAGCGGACTATCGCCGCAGCCTGACCGAGCTGGAGATCCAGCGTCAGAACCTGGAAGAGGCGGCCGGGCAGCTCCGCGCCGCCTCGGCCGAGGTCGTCCGGCGGACTCGGCTCGACCCGCGAATCCTCGTGGCTCCGGTCGAGCCGCCCGAGACCGTGATCCGGATGGTCGACCGCGGGGCCCCGCTCGATGACCTGATCGTCACCGGGCTGACCAACCGCCCCGAGCTGGCCGAGGCCCAGGCGCTGGTGCAGGCCACGCTCTACCGCCTGAAGCAGGCCCGCGTGCGACCGTTCGTCCCCAGCCTGGTCACGCGCTTCTCGGCCGGCGGGTTCGGCGGCGGCGCCGGCGACTTCTGGGGCAACTTCGACGGCCGGACCGACGCGGACGTCAACCTCTTCTGGGGGCTGACGAACTTCGGGCTCGGCGATCGCGCCATCATCCGCGGCCGGGCCGCCCAGCAGCGTGAGGCGGTCCTCGACAAGATGCGGACGCAGGACCTGGTGGCCTCGGAGGTCTCCGCCGCCTACGAGCTGGGCGCCGCGGCCGAGCGGCGGCTCTACGAGGCCGCCCAGGCCCTGCCCGAGGCCATCCGCTCGCTCGACCTGAACCTCACCAACATCCGCCAGGGTGCCGCATTGCCGGGGGCGACCCGGCCGATCGAGGTGCTCCAGCCGATCCAGGCCCTGGCCCAGGCCCGGCTCAACTACCTCGACTCGGCGCTGGCCTTCAACCGGGCCCAGTTCCGCCTCTATCACGCCCTGGGCCGGCCGCCGATGCTCCCCGACGCGCCGTCGGTCCCCCCGCCTCCCGGCCCGACCCCCTTGCTCGCACCGAATCCGGCCTCCCACGGCCATCCCAAACTCCATACCCATCTCGGAGATAGACATGGCGAGAAGTAATCGGCATGGCCGAGCGTCGCGAAGGCTCTCACCGCGGGGCACTCGTGACGCGCAGACCACGGCGTAGACGGTGTTGTCGCTCACCGCCCCGTACGGCGAGAGCGACGGCCTGGCGACGGAGGGAAGCCACCGACGGACGAACCGCTCATCGGTCGGTGGTGCCAGATAACCCCGAAAGAACCGCGCCAATTACCGGCAAACTTAACAGGGGCAAGCTGGAATTTTCGAGGCGATCTGGCGCTGGCCCTGGTCAACCATCGCGTCGGTTGCCACGGCCTGCCGCGGGCCTGCGCGATCGTCTCGGGCCCGGTGATTGGATGCAGCGTGCCAAAAAGCGACCAAGGAACGTGCCAAAGAGCGTTCTGAACATGACCCCCACGCCCGGTGCCTCCGACCGATCGCGCCTCCGAGTCTGGGGTCGGGCCGGGATCAACGGTCCGCAGGCGGGCAATGCGTAGTCGCCAGGTTCTCGATGATGGGATTGAACTCGGCGGGTCGCACTCGCTCGATGGCGGTCCGCTCCGGCCACACCTTGAGTATGTCCGCCGGTCGGTCCATC
>JBBSNJ010000066.1:0-9244 GCA_038232775.1 Thermomicrobiales bacterium | reverse complement strand
TCTCGATGTCTCGCCAGAGACTTTGAGAAACTGGGTGCGTCAGTCGGAGATCGACGCCGTCGCGGCGGCCCTGCGCCTGCCCCCGGCCGACCTGCTGCTCGCCACCGACGGGTGCAGCCTGCCCACCTTCGGCGCCCCGCTGCGCGCCTTCGCCCTCGCCTACGCGACCCTCGCCGCCCCCGACGCCGCGCCGGCCGGCGCGGGTCGGGAGCACGCGGCGGCACTCGACCGGCTGCGGTCGGCGATGGTCGCCCACCCCGAGAACGTCGCCGGCGAGGGGGAGTTGGTGACCGACCTGATGGCGCTCTCCGGGGGCCGGATCGTCGCCAAGAGCGGAGCCGAGGGCCTGATCTGCCTCGCCATCCCGGAGCACGGCCTGGGGATCGCCGTCCGCGTCCTCGATGGCTCCTTCCGCGCCCACCCCGCCGTCGTCTTCGCCCTCCTGGAGCAGCTCGAACTGCTCGACGCCGCCTCCCTCGCCGCCCTCCGCCACCGCCATCCGGCCGCCATCCACAATCACAACGGCTGGGAGGTGGGCGAGCTCCGCCCCGCCTTCTCCCTCCGCCCACCCCCCCCCTAGCATCGACCGTCCTGGTCGCCACTGCTCCTCGCCCGCGATCCGCCGCCGGCCGCGGGGTGGCGCGGGGAGGCGGCCTCATCCTATCCTCCCACCATGGCCTTCGAAGCTCGCGGACGACGGCGCGGCGGCGCGGTCACCGCCGCCACCGCCAACGCCGATACCCTCCGCTTCCCCCTCGCCGGCGCCGCCGTCGGGGCGGAGGCGGTCAGCTTCCCCCTGATCGTCTTCAGCGTCCACTGGCTCGTGGTCCAGCTCGTCGCCTCGCTCGCCTTCTTCTTCGGCACCCCGAATGCCACCGTCACCGCGCCCTACCGCGTCGTCCCGCCGCCGCTGACCGGTCTCGCCCACACCCTGGTCGAGCCGCTGCGGGCCTGGGACGGTCTCTGGTACAAGCTGATCGCCGAGCAAGGCTACGGCGATCCGGCCCAGATCGCCCGCGCCGCCTTCTGGCCCCTCTACCCCTGGCTGATGCGATGGGGGAGCGGGCTCACCGGGTGGTCGACCGACACCATCGGCTACCTCATCAGCAACGCCGCCTTCGCCGCCGCCCTCGTCCTCCTCTACCGTCTCATCGCCCTCGACTTCGACCGCGCGGTGGCGCGGCGGACGCTGGTGGTGATCGCCTTGCTCCCGACCGCCTTCTTCTTCCAAGCGGTCTACACCGAGTCGCTCTTCTTACTGCTGGTGATCGGCGCGCTCCTGGCCGCCCGCCTGGAGCGATGGTGGCTGGCGGGTCTCATCGGCGCCCTGGCGGCGCTGACACGTTCCTACGGCGTCCTCCTCGGTCTCCCCTTCGCCGTCCTCCTCTTCCAGCAGTACCGCCTCGAGATCCGCCGCTGGCTGCCGGCCGGCCCCTTCGCCGCGCTACCGCTGCTCGGGCCGGCCATCTTCGGCTGGCACCTCCAACGGGTCCAGGACAACTGGCGTGCCTGGGCCGACGTCCAGCTCCAATGGAACCGTTACAGCGCGCCCCCCTGGGAAACGCTCCGCTGCGGCTTCGAGAGCTGCCCCCCGTTGTTCCTCGGCGGCGCCGACTGGACCTGGGTGCGGACCTTGGCCGCCAGCCCGACCTGGCAGACGCTGACGAGCTCCGACTTCCGGTTGGCCCTCGCCGAGAGCGATACGCTCGAGCTGGTCCTGACGCTCCTCTTCCTCGCCCTCGCCGTCGTCGGGCTGCGGAAGCTGCCGGCCTACCAGAGCGCGTTCTTGATCCCCGGGCTGCTGATCCCCCTCTACCAGCCGTCCGAGGTCCACGCCCTGATGAGCATGCCCCGCTTCGGGCTGACCCTCTTTCCCCTCTTCGTCATCCTCGCGCTGCTGCTGCGCTCCCGCTGGCTGGCGCTGCCGGCGCTGGCCCTCTCGGCGCTGTTGCTCGTCCTGCTGACGACGCAGTTCGCGCTCGGCTACTGGGTCTCCTGACGCCGAGCCAGGGCCACTATCCCAACACGTCGAAGAGCACCCCGAGGTCGACCGCCAGCCCGGGCACGACCGCCGAGCGGACCACGCCTCCCTCGGCCGGAATCTCGACGTAGCGCCCCCCCCGCGGGGCGTAGACCCGGAGCGACGGCTCCTCCGGGTCGGCGACCCAGTACTCCGGCACACCGGCCTCCGCGTAGAGCGCCGCCTTCCGCGTCAGATCGATGGTCCGGGTCGAAGGGGAGAGAATCTCGACGATCAGATCCGGCGCCCCCTCGACCAAGTCGGGGCCGTAGATCTCGATATGATCGGTGAGGATGAAGAGGAGATCGGGCTGAACGATGGGGTTCTCCCGATCCCTGAAGAGCCGGACGTCGACAGGGGCATAGTACGCTTCTCCAACCCCCGCTTGCTGCCGCTCCCGAAGCGAGTCGTACAGCGTGCCGGACCAGCGCTGGTGCTTGCGGTTCGGGGCAGCGGACACGATCAACTCCCCGTCGAGGATCTCGTAGCGGTAGTTGTCGGGCGGGATCTGTTTAAGATCGTCGTAGGTCAGCGACCGGGCGAGCAGCGACATGGGAAACCTCCGTCGTCGACCGACCCCGCCTACCGGAGATCAGCGAAGAGCGCCATCCCGTCGACCTCGAACGCGGGCAGCACCCGCGAGCGGACGACCGCGCCCTCGGCCGGGATCGGGGAGTAGGAGCCGGCGGCGAGGGAGAAGACCCGGATTGTCTCCCCCTCCGGGTCGACCAGCCAATACTCGGGGACGCCGCTGCGGGCGTAGAGGTCGCGCTTCTCCCTCTCGTCCACGCTCCTGGTCGAGGGGGACAGGATCTCGATGATCAGGTCTGGCGCTCCCTCGATCTTCTGTCGGCCGAGAATGTGACGGCGCTGGGCCAGCACAAAGACGAGGTCCGGCACCACGATCTCGTGCGCCGCCAGTTCAACATCGGTCGGCGCCGAGAATACCGTCCCCAGGCCGGCTCGCTCCAGATCGAGCAACTGGTCGAAGAGTCGTCCCGAGACGCGCTGATGCTTGAGGATCGGTGACGCCGACACCACCAACCTCCCCCCGAGGATCTCGTAGCGGCGCCCGTCGTCCGGCGTCTCGCACAGATCGGCGTAGGTCAGCGGGCGGGTGGCGGTCTCGGCTGCCATGGCGCGGTCTCCTAGCACGGCGATGCCGGGCATGGTGCGGCCCCGGCCGCCCCGGCGTCAACCAGGGAACACCGGGGCCGCCACCGCCGCTGGCTGCTACGGCTGCCGGCCCATGTAGGCGGCGAACCGGTCGCAGACCGGCGCGTCGGCGGGCACCTCCACCTCCGGACCGATCGGGGAGCCGGGCTGGCGCGGCGCGTCGCCCATCCGCGCCCGCGCCCTCGTCAGCGCCGTCTGGCAAAGGTCGGGGTCGAGCGCGGTCGATTGGCCGGTCGCCTTTGCCAAATCCCAAGCATGGACGAGCAGATCGGTCGCCCGCATCACGGCCAGCATCGACCCCGGCACCTCGCCCATCGGCATCCGGTAGGTCTGCTCCATGAACCCCGGCCGCCGCATCGCCGCCTCGGCCGCGGCGGCGGAGTCGGCGAACGCGGTCGAGGGGTCCTCCCCGACGAAGTCGGCGCCGCGGTCGGGGGGCGGCTCCCCTGCCGCCAGCGCCGCCGTCATCCGGTTGCCCCCGACCATGTGGTTGAGCAGCGCGCGGACGTCCCACTCCGTGCAAGGGGTCGGGGCCGACAGGTGATCGGCCTGGACCCCGTCGATTAGGCGCTGCGCGATCGCGACAACGCGCTCGTTCGTCGCGAGAACATCGGGGGGAGCTGCCACCGGTTCGCCTCCTCGGTCGCTCGTCGCCGGGGCCGCTTCGCGGTGCTTCGCCGCGCCACCGACCATCGGCAAGGGTACGCCCTCCGTCCGAGCCATCGCCAGCGAGGGGCGCGCCGACCCGTGGCCCCAAGCGCAGGATCGAGCCGCCGGCACCGACCGAGCCGCTCCGCGAACCCTCAGTCGAAGCGCTGCCCCTCCACCTCCGGCGCCGGGAAGACGAGCGAGCCGGGGGCGGCGGCGGGACGCGGGGCGGCGACCGACGGGCGGCGCCGCCCTCGCAGCTGGCCCCGGACCTCCGTCCCGAGGTAGACGACCGCGAAGAGGGCGGCCGCCAAGAGCACGATCGCGGCCCCCGAGGCGACGTCGAACGCGTAGCTGAGATGGATGCCGACCACGCCGCAGCCGGCCCCGATCGCGGTCGACAGGATCAGCATCCGGCCGAACGAATCGGTCAGCAGGCGCGCCGTCGACGGCGGGATCACGATCGCGGCCGCGATCAGGGTCACCCCGACGACGTTCATCGAGGCGACGATCGTCGCCGCCAGTGCGAGCGCGAAGCCCGTCTCGACCCACCTCGTCGGCACCCCGTAGATGGCCGCCAGCTCGGGATCGAAGGTGGCGAACAGGAGCGGCTTGTAGCTGAAGAAGGCGGCCGCGGCGACGATCGCCGCCACCGCGCCGATCACGAGCAGGTCGCGCTGGTCCACCCCGAGGATGTTGCCGAAGAGGGCCGCCTCGAAGTTACGGGTGAAGGAGCGCGTCTTGGAGATCAACGCCACCCCGAGCGCGAACGAGGCGGTCGTCACGATCCCGATCGCGGCGTCGGCCCCGATCGCCCGCCGCCGCGCCGCCGCGTTGATCAGCAGCGCCGAGAGGAATCCCCAGAGCCCGGCCCCGAGGTAGAAGTTCCACTGCAAGAGGTAGCTGACCACCGCCCCGCCGAAGACCGAGTGGGAGAGCCCGTGCCCGATGTAGCTCATCCGCCGCAAGACGATCGCCACCCCGAGCAGCCCGCAGAGACCGCCGGTCAGTCCGGCCGCGACCAGCCCGTGCCGGAAGAACTCGTAGGCGAAGGGTTCCGTCAGCCACGTCATCGTCGGTCCGCCCCCGGCGGCGCCCACGACCAGGACGCGGCATCGCCCCCCGGCGACGGCGCAGACAGCAATCCCATCACGAGAGCGACCCCCCGACCGGCCCCAGCATCGCTGGCACCCTCCCCCGCCGTCCGTTGCCCAGCGGCGGGCCGCTCCCCACCTCGGCCACCAGCACCCCGCCCGTCTCCGGATCGCGGACGACGCGCAGCGGGGCGCCGAAGGTGCGGCTCAGCGTCGGGCCGGTGAAGAGCTCGAGCGGCGGTCCCTCGGCGACCAGGCCGCCGTTGACGCAGACGACCCACGGCAGATGGGCCGCGACCGCGTTCAACTCGTGGGTCGTCATCACGATCGTGACCCCCTCCCGGTTCAGCCCCAGGAGCAGACGCAGCACGTCCTCCCGCGTCTTCGGATCGACGCTCGCCGTCGGCTCGTCGAGCAGCAGCACGGCCGGACGGGCGACGAGCGCCCGGGCCAAAAAGACGCGCTGCTGCTGCCCGCCGGAGAGCTCGCGGATGTGCCTCCCCCCGAGCTCCCCGATCCCCAGCCGCTCGAGCGTCGCCGCCGTCTGCCGCCGGTCCTCCCGGCTCGGCCACGGCCACGGGCCGGACCGCCCCACCCGGCCCATCTGGACGACGTCGGCGACGGTGACCGGGAACGTCCAATCGACCCCGTCGACCTGGGGTACGTAGGCGACCCCCGCCGGCGGCGCCCCGGGCGTCACCGCCCGCCCCCCGACCCGGACCACGCCCTCGACCCGCGGCAGCGCCCCGAGCATCGCCCGCAGCAGCGAGGTCTTCCCCGCCCCGCTCGGCCCGACCAGCCCGACAAACCGGCCGGCCGGCACCCGCAGCGAGACGTCGCGGACGACCGCCTCGCCGCCGTAGCCGCCGGAAACGCGCTCCAGCTCGATCGCCCAGCGGGGAGCGGTCATCGGCCCGCCCCCCCTCCCGTCCCGTGCTCGCCCGGCCCCTCCGGGGGGCCGGCGAGCGGCACACCTCGCCGGGGAACGACGGTCTCTCGCGGCGGCCCAAAGCCGCGGGCTGCCGGCCGAGCGCCCCTCACGGCCGGTAGGTGTCGTACGGCTCGACCCCGGCCAAGGCGTCGACGTTGCCGCCGAGCGCGGGGAGCATCAGCTCCATGTTGCGCAGCATCATCCCGAGGTAGGTGTGCTCCGGGGCGCCCGGTTCGCCGGGCGGATCGTCGTCGCGGAGTTGATCGACGTACTCCGCGCCCGCCTCGTCGGCGATCTGCTCCAGCACGTCGCTCGGGAAGACCTCCGACCCGAAGACCGCCGGCACGCCCTCGGCCCGGATCTGCTCGATCAAGCCGGCTATCTCCCGCGGCGACGGCTCCGAGAAGTCGGACGGCTGGGCGGCACCGATCACGGTGAAGCCGTAGCGGAGGGCGAAGTAGGCCCACGAGTCATGGTAGGTCAGCAGCTTCCGATTCGCCTCCGGCACCGTCGCCGCGGCCGCCGCGATCCCGGCGTCGAGCGCCCGCAGCGCGGCCGCGTAGGCCTCGAGGTTCTGCTGGTAGGAGCCGGCGTTGGCCGGGTCGCGCTCGGCCAAGGTGGTGGCGACGATCTCGGCGTAGCGGAGCGCGAACGGGGGATTGGTCCAGAGGTGGGGGTTGGGGTCTCCCTCCGACTCCGGGAAGGAGAAGTCGAAGACCCAGTCGTCGGGCGAGATCGTCCGCGTCCCGAGCTCGACGATCTCGGCCCCCGCCTTCAGGTTTGCCTCGGCCAGCGCGATCGTCGGATCCTCGAGCCCGAGCCCGTTGACGAAGACGACGTCCGCTCCGGCCAGGATGCGGGCGTCCGACGGCGCCGGCTCGAAGGTATGGGAGTTGACGCCGTCGGGAACGATGCCGCGCAGGTCGATCCGGGTGCCCCCGACGTTGCGGACGATCGAGGAGATGGGAGCGACCGTGGTCACGACGTTCAGTCGACCGTTCTCACCCTCGAATTGATCGGACCACCCGAGCGAGGAGGTCGGCGCCGGACCGGGCGTCCCCTGGCCCGCGGCCCACGCCCGTGCGTTCCAAGCGAGGGTCGGCGCGGCAACCAGCGCCGCCAGCCCGGCGACGACCGCGCGGCGGGTCGTCCGGGCTGCCGGGGGAGATGACGGTCGGCGGTCGCGGTGGCGGCTGGGGAGCACGCGGAACCCTCCTCTGAGCGGCGTTCGGGAGCGAGCACGGACGGCTCGGCTCCGGCGCTGATCGCGTCCTCCGTAGAATGAACGCAGCTGCGACTCTGTGCAACTACCATCTGTAGGCAACATCGCTCATACTTTCGCGGTCCGCTCGCCGCGTGGCACTCCGAGCGCATGCGCAGCCCGCCGGCGATGCCGGACCACCAACGAAGGACCGAGCGACGATGGGACGATCAAGCGCCAACACCGCGGCCGCTCCCACCGAGGGGCGCCCGACACCCGAGGAGTGGGCGGAGCGCCTGCGCCGGATCGGCCAGCGCGCCACCCCGCAGCGATTGACGATCCTGGCCGCGCTCCGGCCCGGCGAGCACGCCTCGGCCGAAGACGTCCTCGGCCGCGTCGCTCCCGCCCTGCCGGCCGTCAACCGCTCGACCGTCTACCGCACACTCGAGCTGCTGCGCGACCTCGGGCTGGTCAGCGAGACCGATCTCGGCAAGGGGGTGCGTCAGTTCGAGCCGATCGAGCCCGAGCGCCACCACCACCTCGTCTGCCGCGGCTGCGGCGCCGTGCAGAAGCTCCACGATCCCCTGGTCGCCCCCCTCCGGACCGCGATCCTCGAGCACCACGGCTTCGACGCCGGGATCGAGCATCTGGCGATCTTCGGCCGCTGCCGCGCCTGCCGGAGCGGCGGAGATGGATGACGCGGCCGTCCCCGCCGGCCGCGAGCCCGCCGCCGGGCCGTCGACCGGGACGACGATCCCGCTGGCCTCCGAGCTGACGGCCGCCGAGCTCGCGGATCTGGCTGGACTGCTGGTCGCGGTCGTCGAAGGCGCCTCGGTCGACTTCCTCTCGCCGCTCGCTCCCGAGGCGGCCGCCGCCCACTGGGAGCGGACCGTCGCCTCCGACGCCCTCCTCCTCCTCGCTCGCTGTTCCGGCCGCGTCGTCGGCACCGTTCAACTCCCCCCCGCCGAGAGCGCCACCGGCCGGCACCGGGCCGAGATCGCCAAGCTCCTCGTCGCGCCGGATCACCGCCGGCCCGGCCTCGGCCGTCGCCTCCTGACCGCGGCGGAGGCGGCGGCGCGGGAGGACGGCCGCGAGTTGCTCGTGCTCGACAGCCACGAGGGAGATCCGAGCCACGCCCTCTACCATGCCCTCGACTACCGCCGGGCCGGGCGCATCCCCGGTTGGTCGCGAACCGCCGCCGGCCGATCCGAGGCAACCGTCTTCTCCTTCAATCAACTGGCGGGCACCGCGCCAGCCTGATCCGGCACCCGGGCGACTCGTGGGTGGTCGCCCGGCGGTCCTCAACCACACTCCCCTCTCCCGCTGCGGCAGGAGAGGGGAGTGTGGTTGAGGGCGTCTCGCCGGCAAACGCAACTGATCAACCGGATTCGGTTGAAGAAGGGAGCCGTTCCCCCTCCCGAGAGCGGAACGGTTCGACCGAATCCCCGATGACTTCGACTTGGTAGGAAAGCGGGCCCCACTGCCAAGACCACCGAAAGATCATCGCGACCTCGGAGGACACGTCCGCCGCCGGCGGTGCACCGGCGGCACGATCGGCGGCCCCCGCCGCTCCCGCCCACTATCCCCGCGGAGGCCGCGCCACCACCAGCCGGACGACGCCGAACAGCCGCCGCCGCTCCGACACAATCGCGAACCCGAGCCGCCGGGCCTCCTCCACCGTCTCCCGCGTCAGGTGGCAGCCGAGGACGCGCTCCTGGATCGGGGTCAGCAGCCGCTCCAGCGCGTAGACCGGACCGACTGGGGAGCGGACGTGTTCCAGCAACACCACCCTCCCCTCCGGCCGGCAAACGCGCCCGACCTCCCGCAGCGCCGCCGCCGGATCGGACACGGTGCAGAGCGCCAGGCTGACGCCCACGCTGTCGAACGCCGCGTCGGGGAAGGGGAGCCGCTCGGCGTCGGCCTGGACCAGCGCCAGCGGGCGGCCGAGCCCGGCGGCCCGCTCCCGCGCCTCCGCCAGCATCCCCGGCGACAGATCGACGCCGACGGCGCGGCGGACCCCGGCGCCGTAGCCGGGCAGATTGAGACCACTGCCGATCGCCACCTCCAGCGTCGCGCCCCGCAGCTCGGCCGCGAAGGCACGGCGGAGGTCCCCCAGCAGCCACCGTTCGCCGAGGCCGACCGAACGGTCGTAGCTCGAGGCTCGCCGGTCGTAG
>JBBSNJ010000065.1:0-9251 GCA_038232775.1 Thermomicrobiales bacterium | reverse complement strand
TGAAGCGACGAAGCCGGCTGCGCCCGGCGGGGGCGGCGATCGCCGGGGGAGGAGCCCCGTGGAGGGGGCATCGTAGGCTCAGCCCGGTCCCTTTAGGGCTGGGCGACACTGAACCGCCGAGCGCCGGCGGGCTGGGGACCAATGCCAGGCCCGTGGAGTGGAGAGGGGTGGACGTTCTCGGTCGGGGTGCGGGGGAGACCCATCAGGCTCCCCGCGACGGTGGCGACGACCCTTCCGCGCGGCGCGCTCGTGCTGACGCGAGGGAGCGCCGCGGACCTTCCGCAGGCGCCAAGAGGCGGCGGCAAAAGAACGGTCCGGTGAGGCAGGTCTCTCTCGAGAGAACGGAACCAATCACTCAAAATCCGGATCACGCCTGACACCGAGTTCGGCTGATCGCCGGGGCGCCGACTCCCCCTCTCCTGCCGCAGCGGGAGAGGGGGTTGGGGGGTGAGGGCCGGCGCCGCGGACATCACGATGCATCCAAAGTTCGTAGTATTCGGGGGCAAGGCGGGCAGTGGGCAAACCCCTTGCCTATAGCCGCACATCCCGCTGGCCAGACGCGTGGGACTGGGGCATCGCCCTAAGCGCAGCCGAACGAGTCTCGGCCGGTGCCGAGAACGCGCATGCCTCCCTGGTCCCCCCTAGCTCCCCGCTTCCGGCGTCGATCGTCGCCGGCCGCGCGGGCGACCCGGCTTCCGGGCGGGGGGCGGCATCTCGCCGGCCGACTCCTCAGGCGCGGCGGCGAGCGGCGCCTCCGCCCGCTCCCCCGGGGGCGCCGCCGCGGCCGTCCGCCGGCGTCGCCGGGTCAGCCGGGCGCGCTGGGTGGTCGTGCCTTCGGGGGGGGTGACCGGACGGTACGGCACCGGCGACGAGAGGACGAGCGACGTCGCGCAGCGGGCGCCGGTTCCGCCCAGGTCGTCGACCAAGGTCTCGAGCGCGGCGGTATCTGGTACGTGGACCTTGACCAGATAGGTGGCCTCTCCGGTCGTCCGGTGGCACTCCGCCACCGCCGGCTCCGCCCCGATCCGCTCCAGGAACGCCTCGTAGTTCCCGCGGTCGACCGTGGCCGCGATCAGCGCCGTGATCGGCCGGCTGAGCGCCGCCGGGGCGATGACCGCTCGGTAGCCCGCGATCACTCCCCGCTCTTCCAACCGCCGTACCCGCTCGATCATCGCCGGGCTGGAGAGCCCCACCTGCTCCGCCAGCGCCTTCATCGTCAGGCGGCCGTTCGCCTGGAGCGCGGCCAGAATCTGCTCGTCGAGCGTATCGACTTGACTGACCATCTTTCCCCCTCCCCACTTTCGGATGTTCGGTGTGTCCGGACACGGATGATCGTTCGCACATCCGGAACCCCGTTTCCGGCTATCGTGCGAGAACCAACACGGGGCTGAGTCTAACGTCGCCTCGCCTTCCGTGCAACCCCCCACGCCACGGCAAGCGCGGCTACGCTCCCGGCTGCGATGCCGGAGACAATCCCGAAGCCGACGACGGCTTAGTTAACTTCGAGATCGGTGCCCGTCGTCGCATCGGCAACCGATTGCCGCGCCGCACCTTGGTCGCGGTAGAATTTACCTTGCCCCATTGTCCGGTCGATCGGGGCTCGCGCGGCCGGTGCCAGCGCAGCGACGGCGCGGCCCCCCGACGATGCCGCCGATTCGCCACCGGCGACCGGGCGGCGACCCCGCTTTCCGCTGCCGGGATGGCGAACCCGGCGGCCCCGATCCCCCGGTGGGAAGGAGGTTCCGATGCGGCTCGAACTCCTCGGCGCGTCCGGCGCCGACCTCCCCGAAGCGGACCTGAAGCGCGACATCGGGGCGATCGTCGCCCGCTCGACCCCGGCCGGTGGCGTGCAGGTAGAACTCGGCCCGGCCGACGGACCGGCCCACCTCCGGCTCACCCTCTCGGCCGCCGAAGCCCTCCGCCTCGCCGCCACCCTCCGCGCCATCGCCGACGGCCGCGACCAGGAGATCGTGTTGACCGAGCCGTGACCGGCCGAGGACCCTGGACACACGCCCTCCAGCCGCGGCAACGAAGACCGCCAAGCGGCCGGACGCGAGCAGCGTGCGCTAAGGTTGATCGCTGCCGCTTCTCGGAAGGAAGCGGCAATGATCACCCGGATTGCGTATTAGGCTCGGTCGGTGCCTCCCCAGCCCTGCCACCCCCGGTCGGCATCCCGCTTACCCGTCGGCCGCCTTCGGTTGGCCGTAGCTCGCCTGGAAGCGCTCCCGCATCTCCGGGATCAGCGCCGCCGGCACCAGCTCCGGCTCCTGGCCCCCGTTCGCCGCCAGGGCGTGGATATAGACCTTGGCCGCCTCCTCGACGATCTCGGCTACGCCGAGCGCCTCTGGGAAACTCGAGCCGAAGCAGATCAGCCCATGGTTCTTGAGGATTACTGCCTGCCTCCCCTCGTCCAGGACCTCGATCACGCTCCGGCCGAAGTCGTCGGTTCCGGTTAGCCCGTAGCGCGTCACCGGCACCGTCGGCCCGACCACGAGCGCGACCTCGGTCAGGATCGCCGGCAGCTCGGACCGGATGCAGCCGACGACGGTCGAGTAGTGGGAGTGGGTGTGGACGATCGCCCGCGCGTGCGGCCGCTCACGGTGGACCATGGTGTGCAGCGGCGTCTCCGAGCTCGGCTTGCGGGCGCCGTCGACCACCCGCCCGTCGAGATCGACCACGACGACGTCGGCCGCCGTCACCTCCGGATAAGGAATCCCACTCGGGGAGATCACGACCAGGTTCGTCTCGGGGTCGCGCAGGCTCATGTTCCCGGCCGTGCCGTGGACCACCCCCCGCGCCAACGCCTCCAACCCAACGTGCACCACCTGCTCCCGCAGCTCCGCCAACAGCACCGCGCCCTCCCTGCTCCTCGCTCTCCGGCCCGACCACGCCGGCCGGCCAACGGCGACCCCGCCGATCTACCCATTCCCTGCCGACTCGGCTGAGCGTCAATTGGCGCTTAGCCGAACTCGCTCTCCCGGATGCGGCCCGGATCGATCGCATCGAGGGCCGCCAACTCGGCGGCCGTCGGTGCCGGCGTCGTCGGGGTGCCGGACTCGACCGCGATCGGGAACCCGGTCGCCGACCGCAGTGCCTCCGCCGTCACGCCGGGATGGACGCTCTCGACGACCAACCGCCCCGACCGCCGAGCGAAGACGCAGAGCGGCGTCACCACCCGATCGACGTTGCCGGCGGCGGTGACGAAGTCGAGCCGCTCGACGAAGACGCGGGAATCGTGTTTGGTGCGCCAGAGGATGACGCGGCGAGCGGTCGGCATCAGAGCGGCGCTGCCGGCGCCGCCCGGCAAGCGGACCTTGGGCCGGACCGGATCGCCGATCACGCTCAGGTTCAACCGCCCCTCACCGTCGATCTGGACCCCGCTCAGGAAGGCGACGTCGAGCCGCCCCCGGGCCGAGAGGTCGAACAGATCGGTCAGTGTCACCAGCGCCCTCGCCCCGTGCAGCAGCGCCGGATCGACCGTCGACACCGGCAGCCGCTCCGGCCGCGCCCCGACCCCGCCCGCGATGGTGAGGTAGATCAGATCGGGGGCGTGCAGCCGTCGCGCCAGCAGGGCGGCGACCATCGGCAGGGGGGAGGCAACCCCGTGGAAAACGGTCTCGCCGCTCCGCAGCAGCCGCGCCATGGCGACCGCCATCATCGTCGCCGGGTCGGTGCCCCGCGGCTCGCCGTCCGGCCGCGGGGAGGCCGCCCCGTTCTGACCGCCCGCCGGCGCCTCGGTCGTCACCGCCGAGGAGCCCCAACGGCGGCGACCGCGCCGTTCCCCGGCGCGGGGCGGGGGGTGCCGGCCAGACCAAGCACGTGCTCGGCCACGAACCGGCGGAAGCTCTCGTCGTCCCGGCTCGCCGCCACGTAGGCGGCCAGGTACTCGGCGTCGTAGTCGTAGCACCCGGCGCAGCCGCAGGGCCAGGCGCCCCTGGGAGCCTCGACCACCGCCGCGACCAGGAAGGCGGGGACCGCGACCGTCTCCGGCGCCGCCTCGAAGCAGGCGCCGTCGACCACCCGCTCGGCGGTGACGATCACGCGTCGCGCCGCCTGGGCCATCAGCACGTCCTCGAACCGGCTACCCACGATCCGGGCGTTCCCTTCGGCATCGGCCTCCTGGACGTGGAGGATCGCCATGTCCGGCACCAGCGGCGGCACGACGACGACCTCCCCCGCGCCGTACGGGTCCGCCAGCCGGCGGAAACCGCGAACGGCCGGCAGGTCGGAGCCGCCGAGCCCGGCGACGGGCATGAACGGCACGCCCTGGACCGCGGCCCGGAGGCCGGCGATCACGGTGTAGCAGGCGTGCTCCTTGGCCTCGACGGCGCCCCCCTCGACCGCCCGCCGGTAGCTCGGCGCCATCCCGAAGGCGGTCTCGAAGCCGACGAAGCCGGCCGCGACCGACGCCGCGCAGCCCGTCCCGCAGAGTAGATCGACGTCGTAGGCGCCGGCCGTCTTGACGACCTCCAGCCCCCGCTTCACCTGGCGAACCAGCTCGTGGACGGCGGCGCTTGGCCCCCGGTGGAGGGTGTTGCCGCCGAGCGCGAGGCGGGCACCGTCGGGGATCGCGGCGATCGCCTCGGCCAAGGTGGTGCGTTTGTCCTGCATCGGCCCACTCCGTCCGGCTGGGAAGCGGTCCCCGCCGGCAGCGCCCCGAATCACCCGTCGTCCTCGCGGCCATGATACCCGCTATCATGCCGCCGTCCGAGGCCGACGACGGGGATGACGTCCCGATGCCGATGTACCCGCCCGAAGTTCACCGCTCCCACCTGACGCCGCTGCGCTTCCTCCAGCGCAGCGCCGCCGTCTTTCGCCAGAAACCGGCAGTCGTCCACGGCGACCGGGTGATCACCTATCCGGAATTGAACGATCGGGTCCACCGCCTCGCCTCGGCCCTGACCGCGGCCGGCGTCGGCAAGGGAGACCGAGTCGCCTATCTGGTCCCGAACATCCCGGCGCTGCTCGAAGCACACTTCGGGGTGCCGCTCGCCGGCGCCGTCCTGGTGGCGATCAACACCCGCCTCCACCCGCACGAGATCGCCGCCATCCTCGACCACTCCGGCGCCCGGCTCCTCGTCGTCGACTCCGAGCTGGCGCGCCTCGTCGAACCGATCTTGGGCGACTGCTCCCAGCTCGAAACGGTCGTCACCGTCGAGGACGTGCCTGACGGCCTCCGCTTGCCGGGTCCGGAGTACGAGGAGTTCCTGGCGACCGGCAGCCCGGAGCCGCTCGACTGGCCGCTCGCCGACGAGGACGAGACGATCGCGATCGACTACACCAGCGGCACCACCGGCCGCCCGAAGGGGGTGATGTACACCCACCGCGGCGCCTACCTAAACGCCCTCGGCGAGCTGATCGAGACCCGGATGGGGAGCGACAGCGTCTACCTCTGGACGCTGCCGATGTTCCACTGCAACGGCTGGTGCTACCCGTGGGCGGTGACCGCCGTCGGCGCCACCCACGTCTGCCTCCGGAAGCTCGACCCCGGTCGCGTCTGGGAGCTGGTCCGGCAGGCCGGGGTCAGCCACTTCTGCGCCGCGCCGACCGTCCTCGTCTCGCTGATCAACGACCCCGGCGCCACGGCCGGACACTTCCCCCGGAAACTGATCGTCAGCACCGCCGCCGCTCCCCCGTCGCCGACCGTGATCGCCCAGATGGAGGCGCTGGGGGCGGAGATCGTCCACGTCTACGGGCTGACCGAGGTCTACGGCCCCTACACCGTCTGCGAGTGGCAGCCGGAATGGAACGCGCTCCCTCTCGAGGAGCGGGCCCGGCTCAAGGCGCGCCAAGGCGTCGGCTACCTGATCGCCGACGAAGCCCGCGTCGTCGACGAGGCGATGCACGACGTCCTGGCCGACGGCGAGACGCTGGGCGAGGTCGTGATGCGCGGCAACAACACGATGAAGGGCTACTATCGGGACCCGGAGGCGACCGCCCGCGCCTTCCGCGGCGGCTGGTTCCACTCCGGCGACCTGGCGGTGATGCACCCCGACGGCTTCCTCGAGCTACGCGACCGCCAGAAGGACATCATCGTCTCCGGCGGCGAGAACGTCTCGACGATCGAGGTCGAGCAGGCGATCGGCGCCCACCCCGCCGTGCTGGAGGCGGCGGTGATCGCCATCCCCGACGAACGCTGGGGCGAGGTGCCGAAAGCCTTCGTCGCCCTCAAGCCCGGCCGGGAACTGACCGCCGCCGAGCTGATCGCCTTTTGCCGCGACCGCTTGGCCGGCTTCAAGCTGCCGAAGGCGGTCGCCTTCGGCGAGTTGCCGAAGACCTCGACCGGCAAGGTCCAGAAGTTCGCCCTGCGCGAGCGGGAGTGGGCCGGCCGGGAGAAACGGATCAACTGACCTACCGACGCGCACTATCAGGGATAGGGGTCGTCCCGGCGCTTCCCAACACCGGCGGAGTCCGCTCCCGTCTCCCCAGAGTCGATGGGCCGCGCCGCCGCTCGTCGCCGGGCTCGGCCCCACCTCGCTGCTCACGGAAGGTCGCGCCCCGCCTCTTTCGCTGCCGGCGCGCGCCCTTCGACAGGGACGCGATCGAGCGCCACCCGTCGCGGAAACTCAGCCGTCGACAGCCCCTCCTGACGGGCAAAGCGCGCGATCCGCTGAAACTCGGCGCTGGAGAAGCCAACGACCACGCTCGATCGAGGCGAGCGCACGGGCGGCCGTACGGGATCCCCCTCGTCCTCCCAGGACTCGGGATCTTGAAGCTGACGCAGCTCCTCCTCGTCCATGGCTCCCTCTCTCCGTCGACTACGGCAGCCAACCCCATTCGCGCGGTTTGCAGTACCACGCGGTTACCGGTCGCTACACGTGTCGGGATTCGGTCGGCGATATCGCAACGGCGATCCATTGAGCCTGATCGTCCCGCCCGAACAGCAGATGACTCGCGCGCCGTTGCGAACGGTTCTTTCTCACGCGGTGGGGATGATCGCGGATCTGCTGCACCTGCTCGGACGTCAATCCATGACGCCACAGCTTTTCCTCAATGTCGTCATCGAACCGTAACTCGTCGACGCCTATGGTCGGCACGATCGCCTCCGCCGACCAATCCCTGATGTTCCCGGCATCGCGACGCCTTCGGCAGCCGGGCGAAACACTCCTACCTCCCGGCGAAGTCGCCGCAGGCAACGATGGTGGCGAGGTCGTCGGCGCTCCGGCGAAGGACGACGGCCTGGGGCGTCTGGAGCAGCTCCGCCCGATCGACGCCGACGAGCGTCTCGCTGCGGATCGCGGAATCGAGCGGGGCGAGGGAAGCGGCCGGCTCCGGGTCGAGGGCGTCGCAGGTGCCGCGGACGAGCTGGACGACCTCCTCGCCGCTGGCGCCGATCACCGTCACCTCGACCCCCGTCTCCCCCTCGACCTCGTAGAGCACCGCCAGGCCGCTCACCCCCGAGCCGCCCCGCTCCTCGATCCGGAACACCAGCGGCGCCGCCCCCGCGGTCGACTCGTCGGCGACCGGCGTCGCCGGCTCGTCGCGGGCCAAGGGCCAGACCTCGAAGTCGCGGTAGCGGGTGACCGCCCCCTCGGCCGTGTCCTCGGCGAAGAACGCGGTCCCGATCCAGACGTCGCCGCTGTCGACGATCCGCGACAAGTCGAGCTGGGCGACGAACTGGCCGTTGACCGAGAAGTAGCCGACCGTCCCGTCGGCGACCAGCTCCAGGGTGTTGAGGCCGTCCGGCTCCAGGTTCAGCCCCACCGCCGACCCGGCCGCGAAGGCGGTCTCCGGACCGATCGAGAGGTACCAACTGCCGGTCGAGTCGACGATCAAGCGGTACTGGTCGCGGCCCCCCTGGTCACGGAAAACCAGGCCGTAGTCCCAGCCGGCAGCGTCGGGGTCGCTCGGGCTGGCGAAGCGGGCGCGGGCGTAGAAGTCGCGGACGTCGACCCCGGCGACGACGATCGCGGCCTCGCCGACCGCCTGGACGAGTTCGCCGCCGCGCGGCCCGGCCACGCTCGAACCCGCCCGTGCTTCCTGCCGCCGGCGCTCGAACTCGGCGCCGGCCGCGGCCGGATCGGGCTCGGTCGAGGGCGTCGCCGCCGGCACCGGCGTCGCCCCGGCGGCGCCCGCGACCGCGGCCGGCGCCGCCGCGTCCAGCGACCAGACCTCGAACTCGGCGTAGGGGGTGCGCGCGCCCTCGACCGTGGTCACATCGCGGAAGGCGGTCCCGACCCAGACCTCCCCCACCGCACCGATCGCCGAGACATCGAGCGCCGCGACGAAGACCCCGTTGACCGAGAAGTAGGCGCCGTCGCCGGCGACGACCAGCTCGATCAGGTTCTCCGCCCCCGGTTCGGCGGCGAAGCCAGGGATCGGCGACCCGCCCTGGTCGGCGCTGCCGCGGGCGGCCAAGTACCAGACCGACGAGGCATCGAGGATCAGGCGGTACTGCTCCCGGCCGCCGCCGTCGCGGAACCCGAGCCCGATATCCCACGGCTCACCGGCGCTGTCGGTCGGATTGGTGAAGCGGACGCGGGCGTAGAAGTCGCGGACCGCGACGCCGGCGGCGGCGAAGGTGACGCGGTCCGGGGCCTGGATCAGAACGCCGGAGGAAGGACCGGCGATGCTCGCCCCGGCCTGGGCGCGGGCCACCAGCTCGGCCATCGACTCGGCGTCCGCCTGCGCCGCGGGGACGGCGGCGACCGTCCCGGCCCCGGCCGCCGACCCGATCAGGAGCGCGAGCAAGGCGATCAGGGCCAGCGCCCCACTCAGCAACGACGACATCGTTCGCCTCCCTCGCCTGAAACGCTCGATGTAGCAACGGCGGACGGACCACCCACCGCCGTGGCGACCGATTATAGGCCCCCTCTGCCGAGCGGCGGTCCGGCGGTCGATCGAAGCGGCAATGGCCGGGTGGCAAACCAAAAGGGGGCGGCCGAGCCGCCCCCCATGGCGCTGAGAATCTGATGACGTCGGCCGCGCGCGCCCCGCTAGTCGCTGCGGCGCATCCCGGAGACGAGGCTGATGTAGTAGAGGAGGGTCAGCAGCGAGGCGGCGAAGCCGGCGATGTAGGTCCAGGCGGCGGCGCCCAGCACCTGGGACACCCCCTGCCCCTCCGAGACGTTGATCATCCCGGCGCTGGCTAGGGCTTCCTTCGCCCTCCGGGTGGCATCGAACTCGACCGGCAGCGTCAGGAGCGCGAAGACGGTCGCCAAGCCGAAGATCGCGACGCCGACCCAGGCCAGGTTCTGTTGCTGATGGAAGAGACCGGCGATGACGACGAAGATGCCGAGGTTCGAGCCGAT
>JBBSNJ010000064.1:0-9289 GCA_038232775.1 Thermomicrobiales bacterium | reverse complement strand
TGGAGGACCTCCCCGTCACCGTCAACGGCCTCCGGACAGGACTGGAGGCGACCATCGACCCGCCGCGGGTCGACGTCGTCGTCTTCGCCGACGACCAAACCCTGGCGGCCCTGACGGGCGGCGACGTCCAGCCGGCTGTCTCGGCCGCCAGCCTCGGCCCCGGCGTCTACGACCTCGAACCCGACGTCGCGGTCCCGCCCGCCCTGCAGTGGATTAGCACCGACCCGGAGTCGGTCCGCGTCGTCATCCAACCGGCGGTCGGCCTGCCGGCGGCGACGCCCGAGCGACCGCTCCCGTAGCGCTCCGCGCCGGACCGTCCCCGGCCGGTCCACCGGCCTCGCCCCCTACCTCCGCCCGAAGCGGCGGCGGCGCCTCGGCGAGAACCGGGAGCACCCGGACGCCCCCTGGTTCACCACCAACCGGAGGGGACGTTGCGGCGGGGATTGAGATTCGGGTAGACGCCGATCTCGAGGAAGCGGTCGATCCGGGCGGTCAGGGCCTCGATTTCGCCCCGATCGAGCAGCGGACCCAGCTCGCGGCCGACCTCGTCCCAGCGGCGGCGGAGGCGGCGCAGGTCGGCCAGCAGCTCGGGCGAGACCGGGTCGCCGACGAACTGCCAGAGCACGGTCCGCAGCTTCGGGTGGCGGTTGAAGGTGAGACCGTGGTCGATGCCCCACACCTTGCCCGCGGCGTCGAGTAGGCAGTGGCCGATCTTGCGGTCGGCGTTGTTGATCAGGTGATCGAACAGGACCAGGCGCTCGATCTCCGGCCGGCAGCTCCCCCAGAAGCGGCGGCTGTCCCCCCCCTCGGGTGCCGGCTCGACGTAGAGCTGGAGGCTGCCGATCCCGTGCGGCCCGTCGCGGACGATCGTCGGCGGCACCAGCCCCCACCCCAGCCAGCGGCTGACGACGTAGGCGGCGAGCTCCCGCAGGTAGAGGGTGCCGTCGGGGAAGTCGTAGAGCGGGGCCTCGCCGGAGCGCGGTTTGTAGATCGCCAGTTGGCCGCGACCGTCCGCCGCCTCGAGCGCGACCGCGAACGAGTAGTTCGAGCCCCAGGGGATCAACTTGCTCCCCGCGAACTCGGCCGAGCGGAGCAGATCGAGCGCGTCCGCCTCGGGCAGCGGGGCGGGGGTCGTCCCGGCCGCGTCCTCGTCGTCGCGCAGTTCCAGGAAGAGATCGGGCATAGGGGTGTCCCGGGGAGGGCGGGGCGCGACCCGCCGAGGGGGTGCGGAGCCGGGGTCATTCTACCCCAGTCCCCGCCTGGCGCAGCCGCCGACGCGACAGGACGACCGCGCCCGCCGTCCCGCCCCCGCCGCCGCCGCTCCCGTAGAATGGGGCCGAGACGGGGAATCGCTCGGGACCGAGCACGAGGAGCGGAGGGCGGGAACGGATGAAGATCGCGCGCTATCGGGACGGGTCGTCCGGCGAAGGCCGATGGGGAGTCCTCGACGGAGAGAGGGTCTTCGCCGCCAGCGGCGACCCCTTCGCCGGGCGAGGGCTGGAGCTGGGCGAGGAGGTCGGGCCGCTGGGGGAGCTGCCCCTCCTGCCGCCGGTGCGGCCGGGGAAGATCGTCTGCGTCGGCCTCAACTACGTCGCCCATGTGACCGAGAACGACCCGACGCGGGTCGTGCCGAAGGAGCCGGTCCTGTTCATGAAGCCGCCCTCGGCGCTGATCGGCTCCGGGCAGACGATCCGGATCGCCAACCCGGAGCACCGCACCGACTACGAAGCGGAGCTGGCGATCGTGATCGGGAAGCGGGCGCGGCACGTCGCCGAGGCAGACGCAGCCGACTACGTCTTCGGCTACACCGCCGGCAACGACGTCTCCGACCGGGTGCTCCAGAAGCAGGACGGACAGTGGGTCCGGGCCAAGGGCTACGACACCTACTGCCCACTCGGCCCTTGCCTCGTGACGCGCGACGAACTGGACCCCGGCGATCTCCGCGTCGAGTCCCGCCTCAACGGCGAGCCGCGCCAGGGCCAGCGAACCTCGATCATGATCTTCGCCCCCGACTTCCTGGTCGCCTTCGTCAGCCGGGTGATGACGCTGGAGCCCGGGGACGTCCTCTTGACCGGGACGCCGGAGGGCGTCGGGCCGATGACGGCCGGCGACACCGTCGAGGTCGAGGTCGAGGGGGTCGGCGTCCTCCGCAACCCCGTCGCCTGACCGGGTCTCATACAGAGTCTGCTTGAACCGTTCTCCTACCGGAAGCGGGACGTGCTCCCCTTTCCCGCGCAGAGGACCGGGAGAAGGGGGCTTGGGGGTGAGGACCCCTGGCGGGAAGCGGCAGCCTTCACCCGGATTCCGTAGGGGGGCCGGCGCCCGGACCCTAGCGTTCCTCCGAGGTTCGCCTCAGGTCGGATCGCCCGCCGGAGGCACGATTCCGTCCAGATCGAGAAACGCGGCGACGACGGCCGGGTCGAGCTGGTACCCGACCTGGCGCCGAATCTCGTCGACCGCTTCCTGCCGCGACCAGGCCGCCTTGTACGGCCGCTCGCTGAGCAGCGCGTCGTAGACGTCGGCGACGGCAAAAATCCGGGCGAGGGCCGGGATCGCCTCCCCGGCGAGCCCATCCGGGTAGCCGTTACCGTCCCACCGCTCGTGGTGGTGTCGGACGACCTCCAACGTCTTCGGGGGGAGGAACCCGAGCATCTGGCCGAACGCGTAGCCGAATTGGGGGTGGTTCCGCATCAGCGCCCACTCCTCGGTGTCGAGGCGTCCGGGCTTGAGTAGGATCGCGTCCGGGACGCCGATCTTGCCGACGTCGTGCAGGTAGGCGCCCCAGCGCAGTGCCCGCAGGTCGTCGTCGGCGAGCTCGAGCGCTTCGCCGATCCGGAGCGCGAGAGCGGCGACGCGGTCGGTGTGGCCCCGCGTCTCCCGGTCGCGCGTCTCCAACGCGAGGCCGAGGGCGCGGACCGCCTGCTCCTGCGCGGCGAGCGCCCGCTCCTCGGCGACCAGCCGCGCGGTCAGACCGGCGAGGGTGCCGGCGACGCTGGCTAACAGGTTGGCCTCGAACGGGGTCCAGTCGTGGCGGTCGAAGGTGTGGAGCAGGAAACCGCCGAGCAAGCGGCGCCGCGCGTCGCGCACCGGGACCGCCGCCAAGCTGGCGACGCCGAGTTCCGGAAAGCCGGCCGCGGCCGACGCCGACGCGGCGTCGTCGAACAGGAGCGGACCCCACGCCTGGGACAGAGCCTGAAAGAGCGGCGTCCCCTCCGGCAGGCCGTGGGCGAGGATCGCCTCCATCCCTGGGCCGTCCGGCATCTCGCCGCTGGCGGCGCGGGCGAAATAGAGATCGCCGTCCGGGTCCGCCTGGAAGTAGGCCGAGCCCACCGCCGCCGTCGACGCCACGAGTTGGTCGAGGATCGGGGCGACTGCCGTCGGGACGTCCGCCGCGGCCAGTGCCAGGTCGGTCAGTTCGACGATCAGCTCGGCGCCGGACCCCCGCCCCCGCCGCTCCACCATCTGCGCCATCATCGCCCCCGCCGTCGCGAGCGCCCTCGGCGCCCCCTCCGTCGGCGACGCGGCGGGAGAGGGGGGCCGAGGACCGTTCCCCACCGCCAGTCTATCGCGTCAAAGCGGGACGTCGCACCCCAAGCCGCCGTCCCGGAAGCCCGTCACGTAGTAGTCGATCCGCTCGTCGAAATCGCCGTGCGCACGCGGGTCGAAGGGCTCGATCCCTTCCGGGTCGCCGAGGCGTTCCTTGATCAAGGCGACCGCTTCCGCCAGGTCCGACAGGTCGAGCAGGCCGCGGGTCTCGGCGTCCCGCGCCCAGACGCCGACGAAGCAGTCGGCCATCAACTCCAGCTCGAGACTGTAAACCTCGCCGACATCGTCGGGCGCGGCTTCGCGGCGAATCCGACCGATCGTTTGGGCGTGGTGGGCCCACTCGTGGGCGACGACGAAGGCGGCCGCGAAGTCGCCGTAGCGTTGCTCCATGTCCCGCAGGAACGGGTAGTCGAGGTAGACCGTCTGATCGGGCGGGCAATAGAACGCGTAGAAGCCGGGCTGGACGAGACCGCAGCCGGTCTGCGCCAGTTGCCCTTCGTCGACGACCACCACGCCAGGACTGCGGTAGGAGTACTCGGTCGCCGCGAAGAGGTCGCGCCAGAACTCGTCGAGATCGCCGACGATCGTGTTCAGCAGGGCCTCGGTGTCGCCCGCCTCCTGGGCCGGCGGCGGCGGCGCGAAGCGGCCGATCACCTCGGCCAGAAAAATCCGGTCGGAGCCGAAGAACCACCGCCACCGCCCCTCGTAGGGGACGAGGTACATCTGGGTGGTGGTGACCCGCTGCTCCCCGGTCGTCGGGTCGATGAAGGGCTGCGAGTAGCTGACCTGAGCGGCATCCTGGTAGGTCTCGTCGGTCACCCGCCAGGTCCACGCCCCGAGCTCCACCCCAGTGATCGTCGGCAGTTGGGGCCGGAGCTGACCGTAGATCTCCTCGAAGGCGCGCAGGGCGACGACGCGAGGGATCACCGCCTGGGCATCGGGATGAATCCGGTCGTAGAGGGCATTGAAGTCGCCATCGACCGCGAGGGCCAGATACTCCTCGGCGGCGGCCGCGGCCTCGTCACGATCGGGGGGCACCTGGCCCGCCGTCGGCGCGCTCAGCCCTCCAAGCATCAGCAAGAACGCGGTGAACAGGACGAGCGAACGATGCACCCCACGACCTCCGTTCGGCGATCGGTCTCTCCGGACAGGCGCGCCTGTTAGGCGCTGGAGCACCAAGCACGCAAGCGCTGTTCCCGGCGGGTGTCCCTAGAATGGCACGTCCGAGAGATCGAGCGCCGGCGGGCGGGGGGCGAGGTCGACCGAGCAGCGCCCATCGAGGAAGTCGGGGAACGTGTAGACGCCGTTGATCTGGAGGTGGCATCGGTCGGGATGGTCGCCCCACCCTCGAGCGAGACCGATCCGGAGGTAGAGGTCCTCGGCCTCGCCCAGGACCTGGTGGAGGTGACGGGCTACCTGCCCGGGCGAGAGATCCTCGCCATCGCGGAGCAGATCGAGGAAATAGCGGTAAGCGAGGTCGGTCACGGGCAGGTTGTAGGTCTGATCGTCGTCATCGACGAAGGTCAGACGATGGTTCCACTTTCCGAACCGTGGCCGAAAGGAATAGGTGACCGTTCGGACCTCGGCAACCCGGATGGTGCCGAGGGAGCGCATGCCGGAGCCGCCGGCGACGAACGCACCTCCGCGATCGCTTAGGACCTGGACCGGAGCACCAAACACGCAGTCGACGGCACCGTCGTCGAGCGTCCGCAGCAACGTCCGTCGCCCATCGGTCGACAGCCCCCCGCGCGGCAGGCGGTGGCGGTCGTCGACGATCCAATCCTCGATGTGCGGGGGATGCGGCAGCGGTTGGAGCAAGTCGAGCTCGACCCGGTGGAAGGGACGGACGACGGCCAGCCCCTTCCGCACGAGCCATGACTCGAGCATGGGCCGGAACCGGAAGAGGGGGCGGACGCAGCGCGGCGGCGACTCCGAGTCCAGCACGTAGCCGGCCACACAGATCCGCTGCTCCGCCATTCGCGTCACGTCGGTGATTACGACTTCATGGACCCCCATCGTTGCCCCCGCCTCTCGCCGCTCAAACGAGGTGGACGACCTCCAACCCGGGGAGAGTGCGCGCCAGCCGCTCGGCGACAAGACGGCGATGGCAGCGGTCGGGTGTGGCCTCGCTGCACAAGAGGCAGCTCGCTCGCCATCCGCCGAGGATCGGAACGACCGCGGCGGGGATGTCTCGCTCGTCCATCAGAGTCTCGAACCGGGCGGCATAGCGGTCCCAGTCGTGGTCTCGACGGTAATCGGCCAAGAGCTCGGCGGTCGGCGCCAGCAGCGGCTCGTGCCGGTACTCGCAGCCGCTGAGGTGGCGGAGCAAGTAGGGGAGATCGGCTTTCCGAGCGAAGCCGGAGAGCTGGCCACCGGGATTGAGCCGCGTGTCGATCAAGAGGTCGACGTCGTGCTCGTTGAGCAGGTCAAAGAACCGCGCGGCCGACTTCTTGGTGAAACCGATGGTGTAGAGCGGCACGGCTCCCCTCCGTCAAGGCAGGAGGCTCAACTGCTTTGGCGCGGGGACGGCCTGCTCGACAGCCCCGTCCCGTCGAATGTGGGCAACGGCGATCCCCCGCTCGATCAGCGCCTGGGCGATCAAGTGGTGGCGGTGACAGCGCTGCGGATCCTCCTCGCTGCAGAGGACCGCGGTGGGCCGCTCCGCCGCTAGCTCGACGAGACGGTCCAGCCCGCGCCGAAACCAGGGGCGGCGGGCAACCTCGGGATAATCGACCAGCGAGAGGAAGTCCGCATCCCCCTCGGGGACCACCCCCCCGCGGTAGCAGGTCGGGTCGGATGGACGACCTCCCAGGTAGTCGCCGGCGAACGCGTAGCCGAGGCCGCGGGCGTGCAGCGTCCGCTCGATCACGTCCCGGTTGAACTGGGGCGTCCAGCGGCTGAAGGGCACGCTCCGGACATCGACGATGCCGGACACGCCGCTGGTCTCCAGCAGCGCCACGAACACCCGTTCGGTCAGGCTGCTGTGGCCGACGGTGAAGATGGTCAACGGCTCGTTGGGCGTCGTCGTCATGCTCCGCTCCACGTCTCGACCGGCGAGTTCCCGGCCGAGGAGCAGTGTTTGGGGCAGGTGCATCGTACTACGGCCGAGCCAAACGGGGGACAGTGGTTCTCACGTCGCCATCCGATTGCCGCGTTGACCACGGTGGGAGAGCGAGGCTCCATTGAACCCCGCGGTCGAACGACTCGGGGGTCCCCCCCGGTGCACGGGGGCGGAGGAAGCAAGAGCGCCGCCTTCGGCGGGAGGCTGCCCACCTCCTCCGTTCTCGGCCCAGCTAGATCTCTTGCCACTCCACCCCGGACCCCTCCTCCAATTGGCGGAGCAGGTCGACCGGATCGTGGACCGGCGGCAGGCAGGCGTGGCGCTCACAGAGGTAGGCGGTGGCACGACCCCCGCGCCCCGGCCGCTCGGCGAGGAAGGGGAAGCGGGCGCCAAGCTCGGGGTCGGCCGGATCAGCGCAACCGCCGATCAGGTTCGGCTCGTAGCGGCTCCAGGCGGCGTCCGCCAGAGCCTCGAGCGCCGGGTCGCCGGGGCTGCCGGCCAGGGCCAGCTCCTTCGGCACCGCCAGCAGCGCGTCGAGCGCGCAGAGGAAGCGGCCGAACCCGAGAGGCTGCTCGGCCATCGGCTCCGCCAGTGCCGCCAGCAGGCGGGCGGCGCGGCGGGTCAGGTCCTCGTCGCCAGTCATCGCCCCGAACCGCAGCAAGACGTCGGCGGCGACCGAGTTGCCGGCCGGGGTGGCGCCGTCCTGGAGGTCGCGGGGTCGGGCGACGAGCTGTTCGTGCCCGATCCCGGTGTCGAAGAACCCGACCCCGTCGGGGGCCGGGTCGGCAAAGTCGGCCACCATCGTCCCGACCAGCGCCTGCGCCTCGTCCAGCCAACGGCGCTCGAACGTCGCGGCGTAGAGCGCGAGCAGACCGTCGATCAGAAACGCGTAGTCCTCCAGGTAGCCATTGAGCTTCGCCTGGCCGTCCTTGAAGGAGCGCAGCAGGCGCCCATCCTCCCGCTGGAGCCGGGCGAGGACGAAGGCGGCGTTCCGCTCGGCGACCGCCCGGAAGTCGGGACGGTGGAGCACCCGCGATCCTTCGGCGAAAGCGCGCAGCATCAGCCCGTTCCAGGCCGTGATGATCTTGTCGTCGCGGTCCGGCCAGACCCGCTCGCCGCGCGCCGCGTAGAGCTTCGGGCGGGCGCCGGCCAGCACCGCCCGGACGTGCTCAACCGTCACCCCCAGCTCGGTCGCGGCCGTCGCCAGCGGCCGCGGCGTGTGGAGGATGCTCGCCCCCTCGAAGTTGCCGCCGTCCGTCACCCCGTAGGAGGCGCCGACGATGCGCGCGTCCTCCGCCCCGAGGACGGCCGCCAGCTCCTCCGGCGTCCAGACGTAGAACTTGCCCTCCTCCCCCTCGCTGTCGGCGTCCTGGGTGGCGTAGAACCCCCCCTCCGGACTGGTCATCTCGCGGACGACGTAGTCGAGCGTCTCGGTCGCCACCCGGCGGTACCGGTCGTCGCCGAAGGCGCGGAAACCGTCGAGGTAGGCTCGCGCCAGCTGGGCGTTGTCGTAGAGCATCTTCTCGAAGTGGGGCACCAGCCAAACGGCGTCGACCGCGTAGCGGTGGAACCCGCCGCCGACCTGGTCGTAGATGCCGCCGGCGGCCATCGCGTCCAGCGTCGCCCGCACCATCGCCGAAGCGCGGCCGTCCCCGCTCCGTTTCCAGTAACGGAGGAGGAAGTCGAGCGCCGCCGGCTGCGGGAACTTGGGCGCCCCGCCGAACCCCCCGTGCTCGGGGTCGAAGGCGCGGGCCAAACCGCGGGCGGCCGCGTCGAGCGTCTCGGGCCGGAGCTCGCCGGGGCGGGGGGTGGTGGCGGTGGCGCGCTGGAGGAACTCCCGCAGTTGCTCGGCGTTGGTCTCGACCTGGTCGCGCTGCTCCCGGTAGGCGCGCGCGACCGCCTCCAGCACCTTCGGCCAACCGGGCATCCCCTGCCGGTCGGCCGGCGGGAAGTAGGTGCCGCCGAAGAAGGGGACGCCGTCGGGGGTGAGGAAGACGTTCAAGGGCCAGCCGCCGCTGCCGGTCATCGCCTGGACGGCGCTCATGTAGAGGGAGTCGAGGTCGGGCCGCTCCTCGCGGTCGACCTTGACGTTGACGAAGCGCTCGTTCATCAGCGCCGCCACGCCCTCGTCCTCGAACGACTCGTGCTCCATCACGTGGCACCAGTGGCAGGCGGAGTAGCCGATGCTGACGAGCAGCGGCTTGTCCTCGGCCCGGGCCTTGGCCAGCGCCTCCTCCCCCCACGGATACCAATCGACCGGGTTTTCCTGGTGCTGGAGCAGGTAGGGGCTGGTCTCGGCGGCGAGGCGGTTGGGCATTCGACGGGCTCGCTTTCATGTGAGGCGACAGGCGACAGGGGTCAGGACAAAGGGGGCGGGTCGAGGGCGGCGGCCAGGTTGCGTCGTAGGGGCGCCGCTTGCTGCGCCCGTCGAGCGAAGCTCGACCACCTCGTTCATCCCCACCACGGTGGCCCGGCGGGGCCACGGGCGCAGCAAGCAGCGCCCCTACAATATATTCTTGCCGCCGGCCGTCTGCCGTCCGGCGTCTGGCGTCTGGCGTCTGGCGTCTGGCGTCTGGCGTCTGGCGTCTGGCGTCTGGCGTCTGGCGTCTGGCTACAATGGTGGCACAGCGAGGCGTTCAAGCCCAAGGAGGGACGGTTGACCGAGCGGGATGACGGGGCCGC
>JBBSNJ010000063.1:0-9376 GCA_038232775.1 Thermomicrobiales bacterium | reverse complement strand
CGCGCGAGACGAGGTCCATGCCGCAGATGGGGCAGGAGCCCGGTTCTTTGCGGACAACCTCCGGGTGCATCGGGCAGGCGTACTCGGTCCGGGTCCGTGCGGCGGCGAGGTCGAGCGGGGGCGCGTCGGGGCTGAACGCGCCGGCGGCGAGCTGGCGGCGCAGCGCGTCGACGCCGGCATGGAGCGCGGCCTGGTCGAGGGGGACGACGACGTCCGGCGCGGGGAGCCCGGCGAGGGCCGGGGCGCCAACGGCGAGGAGCGTCCGGGGGCGGGGCATCTGGGCGTAGGCGACGGCGGCGGCGGCCGCCAGGCCCGGCGGCAGATCGCCGACGGCGAGGAGGACCACGGCGCGGCGGGGGGTGGCGACCGGACGCAGCCCGGCGGCCTCGATGTCGAGTCCGACTGACCGTGCCAGGCGCGTGTCGGGGACGACGAACGCCGCGAGATCGTGCGCCAGGGCGCGCGCCAGCAGCCGGCGCGGCCAGGTTGGGTTCCCGAGGCGCGGCCCCGTCACCGTCACTGCCGTCGGAGTGCTCCTTCGCTCCAGCCGTAGAGGATGCCGAGGAAGAGGATCAGGAGGAAGACGCCCATGTCGAGCAGCGCGCTCAGCCCCAGCTCGCGGAAGACGACCGCCCAGGGGTACATGAAGGCCATCTCCATGTCGAAGGCGAGGAAGAGGAGGGCGAGCCCGTAGTAGCGGACGTGGTAGCGGACCCAGACTGGCTTCGGGGCGAGGGTGCCGCCGGCGAACGGGACGTCCTTGGCCGGCTCCTGCCGCGTTTTCCCGACCGCCCGCCCGAGCAGGGAGAGCACCGCGACCAGCCCGGCCGTGCCGAGGATGAGACCGGCGAGGACGGCGTACTGTTGGAGCGGCGTCACGGGCGGCACCTCATCCGATTCCCCCTCCTTGCGGGGCGGCGGTTCCGGCCGCCCGCTGCCGGTCGGCTCCGCTCGACCCCTGGATCCGGTACCCCAGGGCGGTATCCGGACGGATGATACCCCCCTCCGGTATCATCGTCAAGGGCGCGGGGGCGACGACTGAAACCGAATCCGGATAAACCGTTCCGCTACCCGAAGCGGGACGTGCTCCCCTCTCCCGCATACGGGACAGGGGCAAGGGGGCTGGGGGTGAGGGCTGCTCTCTGGTGACCGGCAGGGCGATCAACCGGATTCTGTATGAGGGGACCTGGGGCCGGGGGGACGCTGGGAGAGGGACCTCGGTCGAGCATCGGTGCTGATCGCGATTTGCGGACGTACCGACCGATCGGTGCCGCGGCGATGCGGCCGGCGGTTGTCGGCCTCCGGTCGACGGGCGCAGCGAGCAGCGCCCCTACCCAAGCTGGCGCCGGCGACGCTGCCGACAACCGCTGGCGGCGCCGGCCCTCACTCCCGGCCCCGGTTCCCGTGGGCGGGACAGGGGCAAAGGGGAGCCGAAACCACACCCGTGACGCCAGGCTTCTCCGCGAGGAGCGGCGCCAGGAGCCCTCGATTCGTTCCCGGCCGGTCGGCCGGCACGCTGTCCGGGAGGTAGGTGGGCAGGGCTGCGGGCGGCGCTAGCCGCCCAGGTTGGGCAGCACGTCGACCCAGATGCCGAAGGCGGCGATGGCCAGCATCAGGACTCCCGACAGCCGGCCGAGCGCTTGGGAGTTCCCGGCCAGCCAGCGGGTGACGCCCCGCTGCGCCGGCGCCGCGACGAGCGGCAAGACGACCAGCGGCCAGCCGAAGCCGAACCCGAAGGCGAGGAAGTAGAGCAGGCTCTCGGCCAAGGCCGACGCGCTGCCCACCCCGAGCACGAAGGCGCTGACGATGACCGGCCCCGTACAGGGGAGGGTCATCGGTGCGAGCAACCCGCCGTAGAGGAACGCCGCCGCGTAGGGGTTCGCGAGCACCGGCGAGGGCGTGGCCGCCAGCCGGGCGAACGGGTTCCGGCCGAGGATCAGGGCAAGGCCGAGGGCGATGACGATCCCGTAGACGACGGGCAGCAGCCAGGGCAGGACGCGGCTGAACGACTGCTGGAACGTGAACATGACGAGCCCGAGGGCGATCATCGTGACGAGCACGCCGGCCAGGACAGCAGCGCCGAGGAGCACGCCGCCCCGGCGGACGCGGCCGCTCTGCATCGTCCCCGCCAGGAAGGCGATCAGGCCCGGGTAGAGCGGGAGCACGCAGACGTTGCCGAGGATCGCCGCATTGCCGAGGAGGAAGGCGCCGAGTTGCTGGCTCACGACGCGGCAAGCGCTTGGGCGTCGGCGAAGCGGGCGAGGAGATCCTCCGGGGAGGTGCTCCCGGTGTGCAGTTCGCCGATCGTGCCGTCCGGCGCCACGATCAGGTGCGGCGTCGCCGGCGGGACGGCGATCTCCTGGCCGAGGTCATCGGCCATCGCCTTCAGCATCTCGGCCGGCATGACGGCGAAGATGAACGGGAAGTCGTTCTCCGCGGCGTAGGCGGCGAGGGTCTCCCGCGGCAGATCGACCTCGCTGCTGAGCGCGACCAGGACGATGTCCTCGCGCTCCGCCTCGGGGATCTGGGCGGCGGCCTCCTTGACCCGGACGAGCTGCCCGCGGCAGGTCGGGCACCAGGTCGCCATCGACTCGACGAAGACGGTCTTGCCGGCGAACCCCGCCAGGGTGAAGGTCTCGCCGGAGCAGGCGTCGGTCAGCTCGGCCGTCAGCCAGGCGGGAGCGGGGTTGGTGCTCGCCGCGGGGGCGTCGGCGTCGGCGGCGTCGGCCGGCGGCTCGAGCCAGACGTCGCTGGCGCAGGCGGCCGGCGGGGCCTGCCCGGTGGCGGCGACGCTTCCGAGCAAGGGCAGCATCAGCGCGGGAGCGAACAGCGTCAGCAGGGCGAGTCGGCGAATCATGGGATGAGAACCTCCTGGATGCATCGACAACGCTCGTCGGACGAGGGTCCGACCCCTAGTGATGATAGGCCCACGGCGGCGGCGCGGCCGTATGGAGGCTTACAGCTCGCCGCCGCTCGGCGATCGCCGGCGAGCGGGTGGTCGCGTGGAGAGCCGGTCTCTCCAGCGCTTGGCAGAAGCGTCGGCGCAAGGCCACGGAGGGGTTCGGCGGGCCGCTGTCGCCCGGCGGGCGACGGGCGCAGCAAGCAGCGCCCCTACGGCTGGTCGCGGCCGGGCAGCTTCATTGCAACCCGCTCTGGTTCCGGGCGCGGGCCGGGTGCGGTGCCGCGCCCAAGCCGGCCACGAGCCGGTGCCCCGGCCGATCTTTGATCGCGGCCGGCGCCGCCGCCCGAGACGGCCGCTCCTTCAGTCGGGCGACTGCCACAACCGGCCCTCCGGCTGGAAGGCCGCCCAGGCGAACCAGAAGACGACCGTGTGGGGGATGGGGGCGAGACGCTGCCCGGCCAGCTCGCCGGCGGTCGCCGCGCCGGAGACGTCCCAGGTCGAGCCGGTCTCGGCGTCGGTGAGGCGGTCGCCGGGCCCCGGCCCGAAGGAGAGGGTGCGGCCGCCGAGGTCGCGGGAGAAGACCCCGGCCTGGCCGATGTCTCGCCCCTCGTCGAGGTCCGCGGTGTCGACGGCGGAGGTGGTCCCCGGCGCCCAGAAGACGACGATCGGCGTCTCGCCGATTTGGTCGTCGATCGCGCGGGCGCGTTGGAGGGCGGGGAAGGGATAGGCGACGCCCGCTTCGCCCCGGACCACGCCGACGACGCGCTCCATGGCCGGCAGGCGGTCATCGGTGTCGCCGTCGAAGAGGAACGGGCGGTTCTCGACGTCGTCGTAGCCGGGGTAGGGGTTGGTGCCGTATGGTCGGTCGAACCCGGTCTCGCGGGAGAGGACGTCCGCCGCCGGGTGAGCCGCCTTGAACGCCTGCCAGCTGATGACCTGGGCCGGGAGGAAGGTGAGGTGGGCGCCGGTGAGCTCGCCGACGAGGGCGTCGCCGCTGAACTGCTGCCACCACGACTCGGTCTGGCGATCCCACATGACGAGGTCGCTGTGGCGGAGGTTGCCGGTGGTGCCGAAGTCGTAGACGGTGCCGCCGGGCTCGAGGCGGCGGTCGTAGGCGACGGCGGTGTAGCAGAGTGGGCAGAAGGTGACGGCCACCGGCGTCTCGCCGAGGGTGTCGTTGACGATCTCGTGCCAGAGCATGATCTGCAGCGGGTAGGCGCGGGCGAGCGGCTGCCCGCTCGCCTGCTCGAGCGCGACCGCGATCACCGGCTCTTCGGGCGCCAGCCAGGCATCGGCCTCGGCTTGGGAGACGTAGCGCGGCTCGTCGATCGGGGGGATGCCGTCCCGCGGCGGCCCGCCGGAGCGGAACTCGGAGAGGGGGACGGCGTGCTGGCTGAAGTCGGTCCGCCAACCGGCGGTGGAGACGGACGGCTCGTCGTCGGCCCTGGACTGGGCGCGGCCCGCTCGACCGACGGCCAACGCCGGGACGCTCGCCGCGAGCGCGGCCGCCAGGAGCGGGCGGCGGCCAAGTCGCCGACCGGGGAGCTCAGATGAGAGAGGCACGGTAGAGGACCTCCTTGGTTTGTCGGGCGACCGACGTCGTCGTCGCGTCGCGCTCGTCGCGGAACGGCGCCGTCGATCTCGACGCCCGTGGTCAGGATCGCTCGATCGGGGGCGGCTGGCGGTAAGCCGGCTTACGCCGCCGAGCGGTCGGGCGCCGGTGGGACGCCACCGGGGCTTGAAAAGTGGATCCGCCCACCTTCGCCGTCTCGCTCGATCATTCTATCGTGGCCCGGCGAGGACCCCGTGATACGGAATCCGGGAGAACGCTTTGCCTTCCCGCGGCGGCGGCCGGCCCCCACCCCCGGCCCCTCTCCCGGTGCGCGGGAGAGGGGAGGGTGGTCGAGAACCGCCGGGGGAACACCCGCAATTCACCCGGATTCTGTATGAGCCGGCGGTCGGCGAGGACGGATCTCTCGCCGGGTGGGCGTGAGCCACGCGCCGGACCGCTCGTCGGCGGCGGTGCCGATGGTCGGGCCGCGGTCGCGCCCCGGCGAAGCGCGGCCGCTCAGCCTGCCGGCTTCTCCCCCACGCCAGAGCCGGCGGCCGGCGGGCGGTGCGGGGGCCGGTCGACGCCCGCCTCGGCGAAGGCGCGCGAGAGGACCCGGTACGACTGGGCGGCGGCGGCGAGCGGGTCGTAGCCGGGGCGGCGCTGGACCATGACGCTGACCTCGACGACGATGTGGCCGGTGTAGCCGGCGCGGGCCATCGCCCGCAGGTAGCGGGGGTAGTCCATCTCCCCTTCGCCGGGGATCAAGAACTCGTGGGCGGGGGCGATGCCCCGCTCGTCCTTGACGTGGGTGTGGGCGCTGTGGGGCGCCAGCTCGGCGACGACCGCCTCCATGTCGAGCCCCTGGACGTTGAAGTGGCTGACGTCGAAGTGGAGGCTGAGGGCCGGGGAGGCGACCTGGGCGAGCAGCCAGAGCGCCTGGTCGGGGCGGTGGAGGGCGGCGCCGACGTGGGGCTCCATCGTGACCAAGACCCCAGCCCGGCGGGCGTGCTCCGCCAGAGCCGCGTAGCGCTCGACGAGTTGGTCCTTGACCGTCTCCCACTGGTCGGGCGTGCCGCCGGAGGTGGTGCTGACGCCGAGCCGGTCGGCCGGGGTCTGGAGGTCGGCGGCGAGGTCGAGGTAGCCGCGGAAGCGGGCCAGGTTGTCGGCGTGGCGGGCGGGGTCGGGGTCGAGCAGGGGGGTGTTGGCGCAGAGGCCGCCGAGGGCGAGGCCGTGGTCGGCGTAGAGGGTCCGGATTTGGCGGCGGGCGGCGGCGTCGAGGCCCGCGGCGTCGGTCGACCAGCCGGGGATGACGGTCAGCTCGAGGCCGTCGAAGCCGAGCCCGGCGCAGTGGGCGACGGCGACGGCGATCGGGACGGTCGGCATGCCCCAGGTGCTGTAGGAGAGGGACATCGTCATCGCGCCGCCGCTCCCGTGGTCGCCGGCGTCGCGGTCGGGGCCGGCGGGAGCAGGCCGAGGTGCTCGTCGATCTCGCGCTGGTAGGCGTCGACGTCGCTCGCCTCGACCTCGGCGATCGTCACCGGGCGCCCGGCCGCCTGCGACTCGAAGAGGGCGTAGACGAGGGCGACGGCGCGGAGGCCGGTGGCGCCGTCGACTTCGGGCGGGGGGCCACCGCGGACGGCGGCGGCCAGCTCGTGCTGCTCGAGGGCGATCAGCTTGCGGTCGGTCTCGGCGAAGTCGAAGGCGTAGGTCCAGGGGCGGTCGCCGCCGAAGAGGTCGGCGGCGGGGGGGGAGAGGCGGTAGCTGGGGGCGTGGTCGAGGATGCGCTCGTCGGCAAGGTCGGTGCCGTCGTCGAGGACGAGGCGGATCGGGCGGCCGTTGCGGTCGCCCGGCGCGGCGAGCGAGCCGCGGGTGCCGAAGAGCATCCGGTGGTTGAAGGGCTGGCCGTGGCCGGCGTAGTGGTCGACCCACTGGCCGAGGGTGCCGTTGGCGAAGGTGATCAGGCCGAAGAGGGCGTCCTCGCCGGTGGCGGCGACCGTCTCGGGTAGGTTGGCGGCCCATTTCTCGTAGAAGCCGCCGGGGCCGGCGGTGTTGCGGCGGACGCGGGTCGGCTCGAAGAGGCGGGTCTGGCCGTAGGCGGCGGCGGCGTCGCCGAAGTAATACTGGAGGATGTCGGCACTGTGGACGCCGGCGTCGAGGGTCAGGGCGCCGGTCAGCTTCTGGTGCCGCCAGGGGGTGATGAAGAGGGTGTCGCGGCCGCGGACGCCGGTCTCCATCACGAACTGGCGGTCGCCGATGGCGCCGTCGTCGAGCAGCGCCCGGACGAGGCGGTTGATCGGGTCGCGCCGGTAGTTCTCGGCGACCGAGAGGATTTTTCCGCTGCGGGCGGCGGCGGCGATCACCGCCCGGCAGCCGCGGACGGTCAGGGCCAGCGGCTTCTCGCAGAGGGTGTGGAGGCCGAGGTCGAGGAGGGCGGCGGCGACGCGGTGGTGGGAGGCGGTGTCGGTGGTGCAGTCGGCGGCCTCGAGCCCCTCGGTCTCCTCCACCATCCGGGCGGCGTCGGTGAAGACGGCGGGCCGGCGGCCGAGCAGGCCGGCCGCTTCGTCGGCCAGGTCCGCGGCGTTGGACTGGTTGAGGTCGCAGACGGCGACCAGGTCGAGGGTGTTGTGGTCGGAGCGGGCGAGCTCGGCCAGGCCGGCGAGGTGCCGCCGTCCCATGCCGCCGCAGCCGACGATCGCGAGGCGGACGGGTTCCATGCGCGTGGCTTCTCCTTCGTGGGCGACAGGCGACAGGCGACAGGCGACAGGCGACAGGCGACAGGCGTCAGGCGTCAGGCGACAACCGTCGTCGGGGCGCTGCTTGCCGCGCCCGTCGGGCGAAGCCCGACAGTCTCGTTCACGAACACCACCGTGGCCCCCCGGGGCCCCGGGCGGGGCAAGCGGCGTCCCTACGACGGTTGCCGCCGCCCGCCACCTGTCGTCACCGCCGCCTCACGCCTCACGCCTCACAGCTTCAGGCCCGTCAGCAGGCCGCGGACGAACCAGCGTTGGAGGGCCAGGAAGAAGAGGACGGCCGGCGCCGCGGCCATCAAGTAGGCGGCGGCTTGGCCGCCGTAGGAGGTGAAGTCGCCGAACTCGAGCGTGGCCTGGGAGAACTGCTGGACCATGCCGATGCCGAGGGTGTACTTCTGCTGGTCGTCGATCATCGTCAGGGTGAAGAGGTACTCGCCCCAGACGCGGATGAACTCGAAGAGGGCGACGACGACCATCGCCCCGGTGACCATCGGCACCATGATCTGCCAGAAGGCCTGGAAGCGGTTGCAGCCGTCGATCAGGGCGGCGTCCTCGAACTCGCGGGGGAGGCCGAGGAAGGCCTGGCGCATGATGAAGATCGGGACCGAGAGCCCGGCCGAGAAGGCGAGGATCAGGCCGCCCAGGTTGTCGCGCAGGCCGAGGAAGTGCATCAGCTCGTACTGGGCCATCAGGCCGCCGGCGCGGGGGACGAAGACGAGCAGGACCAGCGTGTAGAAGATCAGGTCGCGGCCGGGGAAGCGGATGCGGGCGAAGCCGTAGCCGGCGAGCGAGGCGAGGACGGTCTGGAGCGCGACCGAGCCGAGGGTGACGATCAGGCTGTTGCGGTAGAAGAGGCCGAAGTTCTCCAGCTTGTCGAGGGCGAAAACGTAGTTGACGAGGGTCGGGGCGCGGACGAGGAAGTGGGGGTCCATCGTGTAGAGCTCGGCCCGCGACTTGAGCGAGGCCATCGCCATCCAGAGGATCGGGATCAAGAAGAAGGCGAGCAGCGCCCATAGCGCGAGGCGGACGGTGACCTGGGGCAGGATTTTGCCGGTGAGGCGGGAGCGGAAGCGGTGCCCGGCGGGGCGGGGCCGAGCGGCGGCGGCGGCGGGGGTGCTCATACGATCCTCTCCGAGCGGAGCAGGCGGAAGATGACCAGCGAGAGGGCGATCGAGATCAGGCCGACGGTCAGGTTCATCGCCGCGGCGTAGCCCCAGCGGAGGTCCCCTTGGAGGAAGGCGGTCTCGTAGGCGTAGCGGCCGACGAGGCGGCCGGCCGCCTTGGGCCCGGCGTCGGTCAGGCCGAAGAAGACGAGCGACTCCTCGACGGCGCCGAGGACGCCGGCGCCGAGGACGAAGATGATGGCGAAGGTCGGCTTCAGCAGCGGGACGGAGATCGTGAAGAGGCGCCGCCACCAGCCGGCGCCGTCGAGCGCGGCCGCCTCGTAGAGCTCGGGGTTGATGCTGTAGAGCCCGACCAGCAGCAGGAGGACGCTGGAGCCGCCGGCCTTCCAGACGGCGGTGGTGGCGAGGACGGGGACGGTCCAGCGCGCGTCCTGGATCATGTCGGGGGTGCGGTCGAAGCCCAGGATCTCCTTGAGGACGTAGTCGAGGTAGCCGAACTCTGGGCTGAGGAGCTGCTTCCAGATCAGGACGGCGATCGCGATCGGGAGGACGACCGGCAGGTAGGCGATGGCGCGGTAGATCCCCGCCTCGCGCTGGCTGCGGATCTCGGTGATCAGGGCGGCGACGAGGAAGGCGAGGACGAAGCCGAGCCCGACGTAGATCAGCGTGTAGAGGAGGGAGCGCTGGAGCGACTGCCAGAAGGTGTCGTCGCGGATCATCTCCCGCCAGTTGTCGATCCCGTTGAAGGGGGCGTGGCCGGGGACCAGGTAGCGGTAGTCGGTGAAGGCCATCGTCACGCCGCGGAGCAGCGGGTAGGCGTTGAAGACCAGATAGAGGAGCATCGCCGGACCGACGAAGAGGAAGCCGGTCAGCCCTTCGCCGCGCCCGCCGCGCGTCCGCCGCACCCCCCGCAGCGCCCGCCACCAGTTGGCAGCGTGGTTGCTCGGGGCCTCGTCGACCTTGACCGTTGCCATGCCGCCGCCGCTCCTCCGCCTCGCGGTCTCCCGGTCCAGCCGCCGCCCGGCCCCGCTCGGGGAACGGGGCCGGG
>JBBSNJ010000062.1:0-9393 GCA_038232775.1 Thermomicrobiales bacterium | reverse complement strand
TTGGTCCGCGGCGCCTACGCCGAGACCCCGGCCGCGATCGACCAGGGGCGACCGGAGGCGGCCGCCACCTGGCTGTTGTTGCGCGACTTCCGGCCGACGACCCGCTTCGCCCGCCCCGGCGCCGACGCCACGCTGGCGGTGCAGCGTCTCGACCTGGGTCAAACCAGCGCTGCCGAGGCGGCGGCGGCGGTGAAGGCCGATCTACTCGACACCTATCAGGCGCAGCTGGACTCGGCGCTCGCCGGCCTCGCCTCGGCAAGCTGGGAGAGCTTGGCAGCCAGCCAAGCGGAGACCGCCGGTCCGGCGTCCGGCTACTGGCCGATCCTTGCCCCGTCGTACGAGGAGCAGATGGGGCGGCCGACCACCAGCGAGCCGACGCCACGTTCGCCGAGCTGGCGGCTCCGGCCGACGGCGCCGCCTTCGAGGCGGCAGTGGCGGCGGCGACCGAGATCGCCGGCGGCTTCCGGGCGGCGCCGCCCTCAAGGGCGGAAGAGGGTCGCCGTGCCGGACAAGTGCTTCGGTACCTGTCGCTGGTGCCAGTCGAGTACGCTCGGGGGGTGAAGCAGGGCGAGGTCGTCGTCGATCTCGAGATTCAGGAGGCGCAGGCATTCCTCGACGGGGCCGGCGCCGCGTTCGCCGATCTGCGGCTGCCGCTCCGGCAGCGGGACGCGGCGGCGACCGCCGAGGTCGCCGACCTCCTGGCCCGCACCGGCGACACCCTCGCCGCCGCCGCGACCCGCCGGTCGGTCGCCAGCCCGGCGACAGTCGAAGCCGACATCGAGGCTGCCTCGAGCCGGCTGTCGGCGATCTTCCCGTCGGAGTGGACCCGAGCGGGCGGCGACGCCGACTTCGACGTCGTCGCTTCCCTCCTCGACCAGGTGGAAGCGGCGGTGGCGGCGGGCGAGTACCGCCAGGCCGAGTCTGCTCGCTTGGAAGCCTACGCCATCTTCGAGACCGGACCGGAGAAGCAGCTGCTCGCCTTCGCCCCCGACGCCGCGCGCCGCGTCGAGCAACTCTTCTGGGAGGGCGACGGCCGCGCCCGCGGCCTGGCCGATGTCGTCGCCGGCGGCGCCACCCTGGCCGAAGTGCGGACGACCCGGCAGGCGCTCGACCGCGCCCTGGCCGATGGACAGCAGGCGCTCGGCGCCGGTCGGACGGCGCCTGGCGCGGTCGTCTTCAACGCGGCGACAATCGTCTTCCGAGAAGGGCTGGAAGCGGTCTTGATCCTCGCTTCCTTGCTCGCGAGCATGATCGGCGTCAACCGACGCGACAAGCGGCCGCTGGCTCTCGGCGCCCTGGCGGCCCTGGGGTTGACGGCGCTCCTCTTCGTCCTGGCCGCTGATCTGCTCCAGGCGCTTGGGCACTATGGAGAGAAGCTGGAGGCGGTCGTCTCGCTGGTGGCGATCGGGGTCCTGCTGCTGGTCCTCAACTGGTTCTGCCATAAGGTCTACTGGACGCGCTGGATCGCCAAGCACCACGACCGGCGGCGGCGGCTCATGATCGGCGGCCTCGGCGGTCAAGCGCTGGGGTTGGTCGTCGTTGACTTCACCAGCGTCTTCAGGGAGGGGGCGAGACGGTCCTCTTCCTCCAGGCCCTGGTGCTCGACGCCGGCAGCCGGGTGGTGGTCGAGGGGACGCTGCTCGGCCTCGCCGCGACGGCGATCGTCGGCGTCCTCACCCTCGTTCTCCAGACCAAGCTGCCGCACAAGAAGATGCTCGTCGTCACCGGCGTCCTGATCGCCGCCGTCTTGGTGACGATGGTCGGCAGCACGGTCCACACCCTGCAATGGGTAGGCTGGGCACCGATCACCCCGATCCGCGGTCTGGAAGGCTTGCCCTACTGGTTCGGGTTGTGGCTCGGCGTCTACGCGACGTGGGAAGGTGTCGTCGCCCAGGCGATCGCGGCCATGTTCGTGGTCGGCAGCTACTACGTCGCCGAGCGCGTCCACCGTCGGATTCGCGGCGGATCGCCGGCGCCGCGCGGGCTGTCGGGCGGCGCTGCCGCGACCCGAGCGCCGTCCCCCTGAGCCGGCGGCCTGCGCCGCTGCCGCCGGCGGGCTGCCGACGAACCGCGGTCCGCGTCGTGCCTTGCCTTGAGGGATCCAGGCTCCGGCGGCGCTGACTGGCCGACTCGATGACTCGGGCACCGTCCGGCCGCTCTCGCCCGGTTGGCGTCGCCTGGCCTTGAAGGGACCGGGCTGTCACGACGATGCCCCAAGAAAGAGGGCTCATCCCCGATGCGGGAAGGCGTGCCCTGGGGGACGCCGAGGCGAACACCGAGATCCCGCAGAACTGAGTCGAGTCCGGCCGGTGGCCGGGCGGGGCTTTGAGCGCGGACGCGTGACAGTTTGGAGGACGACGCAGCCAATGGACGAGGGATTCGAGGGAGGAAGGCCGTTCCAACTCTGCGCCCCGATCTCCAGGGCAAACGGCGAAGACCCGATCGGGACTGCGACGCCCGCCGATGCGTTCCTGGTGGTCGAGCAGCGGCTGCCCTGGGCGAGGAAGGTGGAGCAATCCCGGTCCTTCCCGTTGGGCGTGGCGGAGGCGGTCGCGCGGGCGAAGAGCGCGGGACGCCGGGTCCGTCTGCTCGCGGTCGCTCCCGACCGCGCCCACTCCCGACTCGGCCAGACCCGGCTGCTCTCCTTCCAACAGCTGGTCGGCGCCTGCTGCCGGTTCGACCGCGAGGAATACCTCGTCCCCGACGAAGCGGTCGGCGCCCTGGCCGCGCCGCTGCTCGGGCAATCGCCCGAGCTGGGGAGGTTCGCGTCCTGCCGCCAACCGGAGGCGGGCTGGCGCGATCTCCTCGTCTGCACCCACGGGACGCGGGACGCCTGCTGCGCCACCCTCGGGTTCCCGGCCTTCGTCGCCCTTCGCCGACTGGCCAACCAGCACCCGGCGGCGAGGCTCCGCGTCTGGCGCGCCAGCCACCTCGGCGGCCACCGCTTCGCCCCCACCCTGCTCGACCTGCCGGAAGGACGACTCTGGGGACACCTCGCACCCGACGAACTCACCGCGCTCGCCCTCCGCGGCGGCGATGTCTCCTCCCTCCGCCGCCGCTACCGCGGCTGGGCCGCCCTCGACGGCCCCCTCCTCCAGGCCGCCGAGCGGGAGCTCTTCGTCCGCCACGGCTGGGACTGGACGGCCCACCGGGTCGGCACCCGACTCGTCGCCGGGAACGGGCCCGGCGAAGCGGCCGAGGTCCGATTCGACATCACCGCCCCCGACGGCACCACCACGGCCTACGCCGCGACCGTCGAGGCCGCCGCCCCGGTCGAGACGCTGACATCGTCCGGCGATGGCCCGCTCGAAGCGGTCCCCCAGTTCCGAGTCGCCCGCCTGGTCGCCCTCCCAGCACCTGACCCCGGCGAGCGGACACCCGCCGCTGCGCCTGGGTCTCCTCGTCGGGTGGAACCCGCGCCCGCCACCCAGCCCGCCCCCGTCTGAGACGGAATCCGGGTGAATCGGAGGTAGCCCCCGCGCACCGCGACCACGCTCCCCTCTCCCAGGAGCGGAACGGTTCAACCGGTTCACACGGTCTGCGGTTGAACCGTTCAGACGGAATCCGGGTGAATCGTGCGTATTGCCCCGGCGGTCCGCGACCACGCTCCCCTCTCCCGCGTACGGCACAGGGGGAAGGGGGCCAGGGGTGAGGGCCGGCTACCGCAGCGCGAATGCAGAGTGTTCTCCCGGATTCCGTATAAGGGCCGCTCTCCGACAACCGGAAGTGATCCCTCGGACTCCGCATGAGCGCCTCTGGCCGGAAGTGGAGGCATGCGCCCCAAATCCGGATCACCCCCGCGCCGCGTTCACCTCGTCCCGCAGCCGCGCCGCCGCCGCCCGCGCCCGCTCCGCGAAGTCGTCGCCCTCTCCGGCATAGAGAATCGCTCGCGACGAGGTCACGACCAACCCACCGCCCTCTCCGTCGAGACCGGCGGCGACCGCGGCCGCCACGTCCCCTGCCTGGGCGCCGATCCCCGGTAGGAGGACCGGCAACCGCGGACACCGCCCCCGGACGGCCGCCAGCTCCGCCGGGTAGGTGGCGCCGACGACGAGCCCGACGTCCGCCGCGGCGCGATCCGCCCACTCCGCCACGCGGCCGGCCACGGCCAGGTGGAGCGGCGTCGCGACCGTAGTTTGGCCGTCACCACCGCTGGCGTCGGCCACGGGCAGATCCTGCACTTCCCCGCCGCCCGGGTTGCTCGTCTTGCAGAGGACGAAGACCCCGCGCCCGGCCCGGCCCAGGAACGGGGCCAGCGCCTCCTCCCCGAGGTACGGGTTGACGGTCACCGCGTCGAATCCCCAGTGATCGAAGACGGCCCCCGCATACCCCTCGGCCGTGCTCCCGATGTCGCCGAACTTGGCGTCGAGGATCGCCGGCGTCTCGGGCGGAATCAAGCGGCGGGTCGCTTCGAGGGCGGCGATGCCGGCGGCCCCGTGCGCCAGGTAGAACCCGAGGTTCGGCTTGTAGGCACAGACGAGGTCCTTGGTTGCCTCGATGACGGCGGCGTTGAAGCGGACGATCGCGCCCACTCCATCCGCCTCGCGGCGGACCAGCGCCGGCAGGCGGGCCAGGTCGGGATCGAGCCCGACGCAGAGCAAGCTCCCGCTGCGGGCCATGGCGGCCCTCAATCGCTCCCCGAATCGTCCCTGAGTCTCTGCCCCCCCCACCTTCGTCGCCCTCCTCCTCGCGTTCGTGCAGATCGACGTTCGCTTCCGGGACCTCCCCACCGAAGAAGTGCGAGGCGCGCGGCGACGAACTCCGTACAGCGACAGGCAGTGCCAGCCGGGCACGACCGGAACCAACGGGGAGGATGGTAAACTATCGGTGTTGGGTTCGTGTCCGGTGCTCCGGCGACGAACGTCGGAGTCGCCCTCGCCGGTGGGACCGAACCCGAGACCCCGCCTCCCCTTCCGACAACGCGGTCGGTCAGCGTCCGGAGATGGGGAGTGCCCCGAACCCCGTCAGCCCGCCGTCCTGGGGACGAACCCTGGGAGGCGACTAGGAGTCGTACCTATGCCGCCGGCGAGCCTCGCCCCCGACGCCCCCGAGACGGCCGCCGTCGGCCGTCCCCTCCCGGACGTCGATCCGCTCTCCGGCCTCCCGCTGCCGACCCTGCACGACGTCTTCCGTGCCCGGCAGGTGATCGACCGTCTCCTTCCTCGCACCCCGCTCCTCGCTCCAGCCGCGCTGGCGGAACGGCTCGGCTGCGAGGTCTTCGTCAAGTGCGAGAACCTCCAGCCGATCGGCGCCTTCAAGGTCCGGGGCGGGCTCTTCCTCCTGAGCGAGCTCTCGGCCGAGGAGCGGCAGCGGGGGGTCGTCACCGCCTCGACCGGCAACCACGGCCAGTCGATCGCCTACGCCGCCCGCCACTTCGGCGCCCGTGCCGCGATCTTCATGCCGGAGCGGGCCAACCCGCTCAAGGTCGCCTCGATGCGCCGGCTCGGGGCCGAGGTCCTCTTCCACGGCGAGGACTTCGACGAGTGCCGGGTCGCCGCCGAGGCGGAGGCCGCCGCCCGCGGCGCCCACTACGTCCACCCCGCCAACGAGCCGCGCCTGATCGCCGGGGTCGCCACCTACTCGCTCGAGATGCTGGAGGAGGTGCCCGACCTCGATGTCCTGATCGTCCCAGTCGGCGGCGGCAGCGGCTTGGCCGGCGCCTGCCTGGTCGGCAAGGCGATCAATCCCGCCCTCGGGGTGATCGGGGTCCAGGCGACCGGGGCTCCGGCCGTCCGCGAGAGCTGGCTGCGCGGAGAACCGGTCGCGCTGCCCCGCGCCGACACCTTCGCCGAAGGGGTCGCGACGCGGGTCGGCAATAGCCTCCCCCTGGCCATCCTCTCGGCCCGGCTCGACGACCTCTGCCTCGTCAGCGACGGCGAGCTGCGGCGCGCCATCCTGACCCTGCTGGAGACAACCTGCCTCCTGGCCGAGGGGGCGGGCGCGGCGGCGGTCGCGGCCGCCTTCGCCCGGCGCGAGGAGCTGGCCGGCCGCAAGGTGGGGCTCGTCCTCTCCGGCGGCAACTTGACGCTCGATGCGCTGGCCGAAGCGCTCGCCACGGAGCGGCCGCTGTGAACACCGTCCGCCATCTGATCGCCTGGCGCCGCCGCGGGGCGGGCGACTCCATCCTCCTCGTCGCCCGTGAGGTGACCGACCGCCACCGCTCGGTCCAGAGTGGCCTGGCCGAGATCCGGCAGCCGTCCCTGCTCAACGCCCTCGACCCCGACGACTTCCTCGGCCTCGACGAGGTGATCGCCGACCAGACGGCGGACGATCGCGAGTACGCGGTCGTCCTCGCCCGTCTAACGCTCGCCGCCGCCCGCGCCAAGGGGCTCGACCGAGAGATCGTCGACGCCGCCCTCCGCCTCGACGGTCTGCTGCCGGGCGACGACCCCAGCCGGGAGCGGGATCGCCTCCTGCGTGACGCCTACGGGGTCGCCCAAGCGGCCGGCTACGTCCGCGGCGGCCGGATCGCGCTCGGCCGGCTCGGCCAGCGCGCTTTGGAAGGGGGCGACAGCGAGCGCGCCCGCCTCCTCCTCCAGCAGCAGCTCGACCTCGGCGAGGAAGCGGAGGACGCGATCCCCGAGGTCGAGGCCGCGCTCGCCCTCGGCGATCTCGTCCGGCGGGAGGGGGACCGGCGCGCCGCCCAGGGGCTCTATCGGCGGGCCGGTCGCTCCGCCCAACGGCTCGACCACCACCGCGGCATCGCCGAAGCGCTGGCCCGCCAGATCGAGCTGCTCCCCCGCGAGACCGACCTCCAGACTTTGGCTGCGATCCAGCGCCAAGCGTCCGAGGCGGCGCGCCGCACCGCCGACCTCGGTCTCCAGAGCCGGATCGTCCTCAGCCTGGCCGAGACGCTGAGCCGCAACGGCAAGGCGGACGAGGCGGTCGCCCAACTCGAGCACGGCCTGGCGATCGCCCGCCAGATCGGTGACCTCGCCCTCGAGGCGAAGTGCCTGGCCGCCCTCGCTGAGGCCGAGCGCCTGCGAGGCCGGCCGCGGCCGGCCCTCGGCCACGCCCGCGCCCTGATCGACCTCGAAGAGCGGCTCGGCAACCGGCCGATCGCCGCCGACTGGGCGATCCGCGCCGGCACCGACCTGCTCGAAGCCGGAGCTCCCGCTGAGGCGATCATCGCCTTCGAGCGCGGGCTGTCGCTGGCCGCCGCCGCCGGCGACGCCCGGTTGGAGCAGCGCGCCCTCGGCGGTCTCGGCGTCGCCGCCTCCCTCGCCGACCGCCCCGCCGAGGCGATGCAGCACCTGATGCGCGCCCTCGAGATCGCCCGCCGCACCCACGACGCCCGCGCCGAAGCCCGCTGGCTCGGCAGCCTCGGCCAGCTCCTCTGGACCTTCGGCCAGGGCGACGACGCGATCTCGACCTTGAACGAGGCGCTGACCGTCGCCCGCCGCCAGGACGACGGCGAGCTGCAAGGCGGGCTGCTGCTCGCCCTGGGCGAGGTCTACGCCGCCCGCAACCAGGCCCCCCGCGCCCGCGAGTGCTTCGGCCGCGCCTACGACCGCTTCCGCCGGCTGGGCCGAACCGACGAGCAGATCCGGGTCCTGGTCGCCCAGGCCGACCTCGCAACTGCCAGCCACCACTTCGGCGGCGCCATCGCCTTCGTCGAGGAGGCGCTCCACCTGGCGACGAAGGGCGGCGACCAGTTTGCCGCCGCCCGGCTCCACGGCAAGCTCGGCACGCTGGCCGAGCGTCGCCACGACCACGACCTGGCCCTCGACCACCTCCGTCGGGCGCTCGCCCTGGCCGAGCGGCTCGACGATGCTGGCCTCCTGGCGCGGGCGCTCCAGCACCTCGCGACCTCCCAGCACGCCGCCGGCGATGCCGCGGCGGCGACCACCTACCGCCGCGCGCTCGAGCAGGCGCGGGCGATGGGCGACCAGCCCGGCGAAGCGCTGATGCGGTTCGACCTCGGTCTGCTGCTGGCCGGCGGCGGTCAGCGGGAGGACGGCCGCCGGATGCTGCGCGAAGCGGTCACCCTGGCCTCCGGTCTTGGTCCGGCCGGGGCCGACCTACGGCAGCGGGCCGAGACGGCGCTCTCCACCTTGCCCGCCCGGCCGCAGCCGGCGGCGCCAGCCCCCGCCGGTCCCGCGGTCGTCGCGGACGACGACGACCCCCAGCAGACCGACGCCCTCTTCCGCGAAACGACCCTCCCGCCCCTCTAGCAGCGGGACGGGCGCGGACCAAGAAAACACGAATCATTGGAAATCGACGTAGACGTTCGTACACCCCCCTGATATACTCCGCTCCACGTTGCTCGCCCCCGCGGACCATTGCAGCCACGAACAACCGGTTGAGCGTTCTCTGGGCGACGATCCCCCGTCCCCCGCGACGAAGTCGTGCCCGACGCGGCGCCGTTGCCACGCCAGGACCAAGATCTCATGAGCCGCTCTGCGATCACCGCCGCCGCTTTCGCGGTGTCCGCCGGGGAACCGGTCGACGCCCTCAGCGCCTTCTACGTCGATCCCCAACCGTGCCCGCGCGGTCGCCGGATCATGATCAGCGTCGAGCCGCTGGCGCCGAGCCCGGCCGGCTCCGCCGCTGCCGCCGCCGCCCTCGCCGCCCTCCGTCGCTCGATCGCCGCCGACGCGCTCCTCCCGCCGCCGCTCGTCCTCCTCCGCGCCTTCGCCAGGGCGAATGCCGCCCTCTTGGCCGAACACCGGCCCCCGACCGGCGGCCGGCGACGGGACACCCTGGTCGGCGCGACCGCCGCGATCCTGACTGGTCGCCAGTTGGTGATCGCCCAGGTGCCGCCGTCGCAAGCGATCGTCGCCCAGGAACGCCGCCTCTACGCTTTCCCCGACCTCGCCTCCTGGCGCCCCGACTTCGTTCCCGCCACCGACGATCCCGAGCCCGAGCCGCTCGGTCTCCGCAACTGCGCGCGGCCCGCGCTCTACCGGACCCTGGCTGCCCCCGGCGATGTGTTCCTCTTCTGCTCGTCTCCCCTCGCTCGCTGCCTGGGCCGCGACCACGAAGCCATCGCCGCCATCCAGGACGGCGGTTGCCGTCCCGCCAGCGGTGTCGCTGCCGTCTCCCACTCCCACCTCGCCGCGGCGCTGGAGCAGCTCGAGTTCCTGGCCGCCCATCACGGGCTCGAGGACGCCCACGCGGCCGCGGTCGCGGTCGACCGCCTGCCGGTCGCCTTCGGCGGGGGGCCGATCCTGAGCCTCGGGCTCGCCCGGTTGCGACCGGTCCGCGGCGGTGAACGGCGCCCGATCGCCACGCCAGCCCCCGTCCCGAGCGGCACGACCGCGGCGGCGGTCCAGGCCGGCGAGGTCGGTGCCGCCGCTCGACGCGGCTGGTTCGGACGGCGCCGCTCGGCCGAGCGCCAGCCCGTCGTCGAGGCACCGACGCCACGACCGAGGCCGGCACCTCCGCCCCGGA